>JBFGZH010000049.1:0-12826 GCA_041586895.1 Psychromonas sp.
AAAGTGCGACTCAATATTACTGACTAAAACTAATTGCCACTTACCTAAATAAGTAACGATTTGTTATTCTGAATTAATGAATTAATTCGTGTGTCATTCTATTGATAGATGCCTAGTAACTAGGACTTATTTGAAATCATACCAACAATGAATGCCCACACAGATTGTTTGATTAAATTGTTAAAGAGCTTGCCTTTCGGCTAGGCCGCGTATAATACGCGCCTGGCGAACAATGTCAACGGCTAATTTAAACTTTTTTAAAACCACTTAAAAGCAGCTTAAAAACTCAACCTGTTTTGTTCTCGTCAACCGGATTAACTTGCGTTGTTCCCGTTTCCGTGGATGCGCATTATAGAGAAGCGAATCACTTTGGCAAGCGTTTATTTCAATAAAAAAGGGTTATTTTTGAAACCTCTTTTTATACCGATCTAACTAACAGCTTACCCACAGATTAACTAAAATTACCCACAAAGTTATTATAACTGCTCAGCAACAGCAGCCAAATCCGCAAACACGGCAGTGGCAAGTTGCTCGCCTTCACTCGAAATCTCTTTGCCAGTCCTAACTAAATAGTTATTTTTTATCCCTGCTGCGATTCCGGCCTGTATATCCGAGACCTTATCACCCACTAAAATGGAGTGACTGACGTCAATATTGAGATCTTTAATGGCACTGAGCAGCATCCCGGGCTTAGGTTTGCGACAATCACAATCAACTTTATATTCGCCCAGGCCTTTTTCCGCATGATGAGGGCAATAATAGATACCGTCTAAATCAATACCGCGATCTGCCAGTGACCAGTCCATCCATTCTGTTAGCGTATGAAACTGCTCTTCTGAAAAATAGCCGCGTGCAATGCCCGACTGGTTGGTAATAACAACGAGCAGATAGCCTTTGTCTTTAAGTTTTTGGCAGGCTTCAATGGCTCCCTCGATAAACTTAAAGTCGTCGACTTGCGCGACATAACCATTATCAACATTCAGGACACCATCTCTATCAAGAAAAACTGCACGTTTTCCATTACTTGTTGTCATATTACTTCCTTCTCTAATCAGGGGCTTTTAATTAATGCTATTATGCCACTCATCATTATTCGCTTCTATTTATAAAGAGTATTCTATGTTTCGTTCTATTTTACTTGTCTGCACTGTTGCTGCTATCAGCGCCTGCGGCAACCTGCAACTTTCATCCAACCTGGATAAAAAGAATTTTGACGAATATTTTAAACCGTCCCAAGTCAAGGTTTATGAAAAGTCTGACTTACTCAATCTGGAATATAAGGTGCTCGGTGCGGTTGACGGCAGCAGCTGCCAGAGAGAGGAAAATGAGCCGCCTGCCGATATTAGAGAAGCACGGACGAATGCCCGCATTCACGCTGCGGACTTAAACGCCAATGGCATTGTCTTTCAATCCTGCATCAGCTTTGCCCGAGATAAAGCCTGCATCAGCAATATTATCTGCTATGCGCGGGCTCTGCATGTCAGCGCTTTTGATAAGGAGTAATATTGTGTTTAATACTATAGCCATTATTCATTCTCCTTATAAAGAAAAATTTGCCGTGCCTCGCCAACCCGGATTAGTGCCCAGTGCCAAAGCCGAACTGGAAATATTGCCCCCTTATGATGATCTGAATGCTTTTTCAGGGTTACAGGAATTCAGTCATTTATGGTTGCTGTTTACTTTCCACAAGAATCCCAGCCAAAACAGCTGGAGCCCGACCGTTCGCCCCCCTCGCCTGGGAGGCAACAAACGCATGGGTGTATTTGCCACTCGCTCGCCTAGCCGGCCAAATCCAATTGGCCTTTCCTTGGTGGAATTTCACGGCATTAAGCAGATAGAGGGTAAGATCTTTTTACGCCTGGCAAATATTGACCTAGTCGATGGCACGCCGATTATCGATATTAAACCCTATATTCCCTATGCCGATGCTAAACCTGATGCCTTAGCCGGCTTTGCACAAAACAGTCCGGAGTCCTTAATGGAAGTTCAATTTTCCACTCAGGCTGAGCAGATGCTCCAACAAGTAGCAGATCATTATCCTGAATTAAAGCAGTTGATTATCGAAGTCTTGCAGCAGGATCCCCGCCCTGCTTATAAAAAGAAAAAGCCGGACTTAAAAACCTATGCCGTTCATTTGTCAGATTTTAATGTCTCCTGGATAAATGACGGTTTACTGACAAGGGTTGTGAATATTGAAGCTAGCGCTTAGCAAGATAATAACCGCTTAGCACACCGACAAGCGCCCCTAGTAAATGACTTTCAAAAGAGATACCTATATGAGTGGGAAAAATGCCAAAAACTAAACCACCATAAAAAAACAGCATAAACAGTGAAATAAAAAGCGGGATCATTTGCCGGCGCACAAAGCCGTAAACCAGCAGATATCCCCATAGGGCATAAATAACGCCACTCATGCCAATATGTAAGCTATGCCCCCTTGCAAACAGCCACACGAGTAAACCGGTGCTGATAACAAAAAAGAAAAAAAGCAATAAAAAGCGCCGTCGTCCCTGGGCACCCACTAGGGTCGCAAAGATAAGAAAGGGAAAAAGATTGCTCAGCAGATGCCCCCAACTCGCATGTAAAAATGGCGAGATCAAGATTCCTGACAGATGTGCTGTTGAGCGGGGAACAATCCCCCATTGATTAAGGTTAAGTGCAAAGAGAATATTGACGGCAAAAATCAGCAAACAAATCGATGCGATAAACACACTATATTTAGCGGCAAGCAGGTAAGGTTTCATTTTTGCTCCTTTAAGTTTGATAGCCGGCATAACAAAATAGCGGAAAGCAGCTTGCAGGTTCAATTATATTTTATAAATCGATCAACAAACCTTTAGTCATACTAATTCCGCTGGTAAAATCACGGCACTTTTATCGTGATGTTATCAATTAAGGATATTTATGCGTACCACCAATTACTTACTTTCAACTCAAAAAGAAGCGCCAAGCGATGCAGTTATTGTAAGCCACCAGCTAATGCTACGTGCAGGCATGATCCGTAAATTAGCATCAGGTTTATATACTTGGCTACCAACGGGTTTACGTGTTTTACGTAAAGTTGAAAACATTGTCCGCGAAGAGATGGAACGCGCAGGTGTTGTTGAAGTATTAATGCCTGTTGTGCAACCTGCGGATCTGTGGATGGAAACTGGCCGTTGGGAAAAATATGGTGGTGAACTATTACGCGTTAAAGATCGCCATACACGTGATTTCGTATTAGGCCCGACCCATGAAGAGGTGATCACTGAGCTTGTGCGTAAGGAAGTCAACAGTTACAAACAGCTGCCATTAAACCTTTTTCAAATTCAAACAAAATTCCGCGATGAAACGCGTCCGCGTTTTGGTGTCATGCGTGCACGAGAATTTGTGATGAAGGACGCCTACTCCTTCCATATGGACCAAAGCTGCCTGGAAAAAACCTATCAGGATATGTTTGATGCTTATTGCCGTATCTTTGAACGTTTAGGCCTTGAATATCGCCCGGTTATTGCCGATACCGGCAGCATTGGCGGAAGCGCCTCACATGAATTCCATGTGCTTGCCAAAAGCGGTGAAGATGCCATCGTTTTTTCAACGGAAAGTGATTACGCGGCCAATGTTGAAAAAGCAGAAGCGCTGGCACCTAATGTTGAACTTGCTGCGCCAACGGCAGAAATGCAACTAGTTGATACTCCCAATGCAAAAACCATTGCCGAACTGGTCGCTGAACACGGCGTTGCCATTGAAAAAACCGTTAAAACATTATTTGTTAAAGCCTCTGATGAAATAGAAAGTGAATTAATCGCGCTGATCATCCGTGGTGATCACGAGCTTAACGAAATTAAAGCAGAAAACTTAAAAGAGGTGGCCAAGCCACTTGAGTTCGCCAACGAAGCTGAAATCCGTGCCTTGGTTAATGCCGGTCCGGGCTCACTTGGTCCCGTTTCTCTACCTGTCCCCTTCATTGTTGACCGCTCTGTTGCTGTCATGAGTGACTTTAGCGCCGGTGCCAATATCGATGATAAGCATTACTTCAATATTAACTGGGGGCGTGATGTTGAGCTTGGCCAGGTTGAAGATCTGCGTGATGTCGTTGAAGGCGACCCTAGCCCATGCGGTAAGGGTAAACTGGCCATGGCACGCGGTATCGAAGTGGGTCATATTTTCCAGCTCGGTGATACTTATACGCAGGCCATGAATGCGGCTGTACTCAATCAGCAGGGTAAAAATCAGACCTTAACCATGGGTTGTTATGGTATTGGTGTATCCCGTATTGTTGCCGCCGCTATCGAACAAAATAACGATAAAAACGGTATTATCTGGAATGATGCGCTGGCTCCGTTTTCAGTGGTGATCGTGCCGATGAATATGAAAAAATCACAGCGCGTTGCCGACGTCGCAGAGCAATATTATACGCAGCTGCAGGAAGCCGGCATTGACGTATTGTTTGATGATCGTAAAGAACGCCCGGGCATTATGTTTGCTGATGCAGAGCTAATCGGTATTCCACACACCCTTGTTATTGGTGATCGCAGCCTGGACAACGGCGTTGTTGAATATAAAGATCGTCAGTCAGGTGAAAAACAAGAAGTTAAAATTGAAGAAGCCATTGACTTTATTAAGGCCAAACTGGCTTAGCTTGTTTTTAATTGCACAGCAAGCCGGCATTTTATGCCGGCTTTTTTCTTTCTCGCGCTTTTGCAGCACGGCCATGACTTTGGCGATAGAGCCTATAAAACAACCTACAACCCTCTCACCACCAGCCGCGAGTCAATATGACCGGACAGGAGCTATCGCCAGGGCGCGCTCCATAGCGAATCGCTGTAAATAAAACGCTGCAATTCTGACATACCACACAACCAGATAAAATAAGCTGTAGCCACTAGCACTTTCAACACTGCTGGAAGATGCCTGAACGACGACAGGTTTTTCTGTAAAATTTGTTTTGTAGCGCAACCGATTTAATCATGAATGACCTAGAGGTGCTAAACTTATTTGCGAAGCCAGTTCTTATAACAAATTCACAGCAAAGGTAACGCGCGTTGCCTGTCAATAGCGAATTACACTCTTCACGGAAAAAGACGCTGTTCCTGTGATCTTCGATAATTTATTAACAAGGTGAACTTATGATTAAAAAACTAATAACTATCATGCTTACCGCCTCTGCAGTGCTGTTTTCTGTATCTGCAAGCGCAAATAACAACGTGCGTATCAAAGCAGGTTTTGCTTTTGATATGGGATTCGGTGCAACAGCACTGATCAATGATCAATTCGGCATAATGATCGGTAATGACGGTTTTGCTGCCGATTACTTTTTTAAACGGGGAGGATTCAGCAGCAATGTGCCTTTTACCTGGTACGTTGCCGGTGGCGCCTATAATGAATGGGACGATGGTTTAGGTATGCGTTTACCTTTAGGCCTGAATCTGAACTTTGAAAGAAACTGGAATGCCTACACACAAATAGCCCCGGATATTGACTTTGATGATGATGACGATGTTGAATTTGGAGCGCAGGTTGCGGCCGGCCTGCGTTACAGTTTTTAACCTTGAGCGCCCTTATACATATAACAGGCGGATCTAAGCAAACACCTGCAAGCGACTGAGTCCTGCATCATGCGCTCGTTAGCTATCCTCTTCCTGCAGGTACAGATAAATAGTTCATGATTTAATAACTTTACATTTGTTATTAACATGAACTATTTTCCCGCTATGATATGATACTTTTATTTTTTTAATCTTAACGAGAATATAAAGACTATGCCGCAAAATGAAAATATTCATATTCAATCTGAAACTGTATTAATTACCCCTGCTGAATTAAAAACGCTGATACCGGCATCTGATAAGGTTGAGCAATTCATTACTGAATCACGCCAGGCTATCTCTAATATCGTCCATAAAAAAGATCCGCGCTTTTTGGTTATTTGCGGGCCTTGCTCGATTCACGATATCGATGCAGCGAAAGAATATGCCGTTAAATTAAAAAAATTACATGATCAATATAAAGACACTTTATATATTGTGATGCGCGTCTATTTTGAAAAACCGCGCACCACCGTCGGTTGGAAAGGCTTGATTAATGATCCGCATATGGATGATTCTTTTGATATCGAGAGCGGCTTAAAACAAGCACGTAAACTTCTACTATGGATCTCTGAATTAGGCCTACCGATTGCAACAGAAGCGCTGGATCCGATCAGCCCGCAATATATTGGCGATCTGTTCAGTTGGGCGGCTATTGGTGCACGTACCACCGAGTCACAAACTCACCGCGAAATGGCAAGCGGCCTTTCAATGCCGGTTGGCTTCAAAAACGGCACCGATGGTAGTTTAGAAACAGCTGTCAATGCGATGCAGGCTGCTTCTTCCGGGCACCGTTTTATGGGTATTAATCAACAGGGGCAAAGTGCCCTGCTGCAAACCAGCGGCAATCAAGATGGCCATGTGATCCTGCGCGGCGGTGGCGGTAAACCAAACTATGATTCATTGAATGTCGCACTGGCAGAGCAGGCTTTAGCTAAGGCGGGCGTAGAAGAGATTTTAATTGTCGATTGTAGTCATGCCAATTCCAATAAAGATTATTCATTACAACCCTTAGTTGCCAAAGATGTTTTCCATCAAGTTATTGAAGGCAATAAATCTATTATTGGTATTATGCTGGAAAGTCACTTAAATGAAGGGAATCAAGCGGCAGATTTACCAAAAAATGAGCTGAAATATGGTGTATCGATAACCGATGCCTGTATTAATTGGGATACAACCAGTCAATTACTTGCTGATGCAGCAAGTTTATTGAAAGATGTATTAAAAACAAGATAAGAAGAAATTTATGCCTTTAACTAAATTAAGAGATCAAATTGATGCTGTTGACAAACAGTTAATTGATCTACTCGCTGAACGTTTACGTTTAGTCGGGGAGGTTGGTGAAGTAAAAACAAAGCACGGATTGCCTATTTATGTACCAGAACGCGAAGCAACTATGCTTGCTAAACGCCGTGCTGAAGCGGAAGCGAAAGGCGTACCTGCTAATTTAATTGAAGACGTTTTACGGCGCATCATGCGCGAGTCTTATGCCAGCGAAAATGAAACCGGCTTTAAAACGGTAAATCCGGAGATGAAAAACATTGTCATTATTGGCGGTAATGGCCTGCTTGGTAAACGCTTTGTCGATATGTTTGAACTATCCGGTTATCAGGTTGATATTTTAGGGCGCAGCAACTGGGATCAAGCCGAGCAGATCTGCAGCAAAGCAGGCCTGGTTATTGTCGGCTCGCCTATTGATGTCACTGAATCAGTCATTAGCCAGCTCAGTTACCTGCCTGATGACTGTATTCTTGCCGATATTACCAGTGTTAAAGATGGCCCTTTACGTGCCATGCTCGATGTACATAAGGGGCCAGTGGTTGGTTTGCACCCCATGTTCGGACCGGATATTTCCAGCTTTGCCAAACAGGTGATTGTTTACTGTGATGGTCGTGGTAAAGATAAATATATGTGGTTAATCGAACAGATGAAGATCTGGGGCGCACATCTTTATAATGTGGAAGCGAAAACACATGATGAATCGATGACTCTGATCCAGGCACTGCGTCATTTCACCAGCTTTGTCTACGGTGTACATCTGCAGGAAGTCGACGCCGACTTAAAACAGCTGCTTGATTTAAGCTCACCCATTTATCGCTTGGAATTGGCCATGGTCGGACGTCTGTTTGCTCAGGAGCCGGCACTCTATGCCGATATTATCCTCTCTCAGAAAAATAACTTAACCATGATCAAGCGTTACCATAAGCATTTTTCTGAAGCGATTGAGTTGCTGGAAAACGGTGATAGAGAAGCCTTTATCAAGCGCTTCAAATCAGTTACTGATTGGATGGGCGATTATTCCGCTCTGTTTATGAATGAAAGTCGCGCTCTGCTGCAGCAGGCTCATGATAATCGTCATTATGAAGATAAGTGAATGGTAAAGAGTGAGTAATAAGCAGTGAGTAGTAAGCGGTCAGTAGTGCTCTCTAATGACTCATTACTGTTCACTCATAACTAATTACAGGCAAATAAAAAGGAGGTTAAAAACCTCCTTTTTATTATTTTTAAAGCTCGCCTTTTAAGCGGCAAACTCTTTATTTAATTCTATTTCAACCTCTGATTCCAGTTCAATTTCAGGCTCTTCCACTGGCTCTCCAGATATTTCACCCGTTCGGCACATATCTTTACCGTTGTTTTTTGCACGAACCGCTTCAGACTTATGGATGTATTTATTCAGTTGACGCTCAATTTTTTGGAACAGTTGTCCGATTGCCGTATATAGATCATCATGCTCAGCATGGGCAAAGATTTTGTCATTTGGCACACCAATATTTGCTTCTATTTTTACGCCTTTAGGCTCTTTGGTGATAATACAGTGAGGTTTGATTAAGGGAACTTGCAGCTTTTCTAATTTTTGGAAACGTTCCTCTACTTTAGTGCGCATTGTGTCAGTGATAGTAATTTGTTTGCTTGTAATTTCAATTCTCATAGAAGACACCTTTTTGTTAGACACTTATTGTGTTGATGAATAGATTATGCTTTTTGACCCATTAAAAAAGTGATCCGGATCACATTTAATATGCTTTTCCTATATGGAAAAAGTATTTTTTGACCTATGCTTATTTTCAACCCAAAAAAATAAAAATGACTTGTTGAAAACAAAAACTTAAGGCATTCTTGAGTGGATAAGTTCCTCTCTTGTATATCACTTTTTACTTAAAGATCTTTTTTCATCTATCGTTTTGTTATCGTAAGCCTTTTATCGACTACAGTTGCTCTATTATATGCTTCCCTCCTTCACTTTTAAGTTTACACATCTTTTGCTATTTTGCTATTTATTCATAAATAGCCATAGCTTGCTAGCTGCTCCCTGGCAGCATGCTCTGAGTATGTACGGTGATTTCAAATACCCAGCGCATTTCACTCACTTTCAATATGCCAACCCGCATGCGCCTAAAGGGGGCAGTTTTAAACGCGCTGCTATCGGCAGTTTTGATTCACTCAACCCCTTTATCGTGAAAGGCAATGCCGCCGCCGGAATCAGCATGATTTACGATACTCTGCTGAAACAATCCACGGATGAGCCTTTTAGCAGTTATGGCTTAATCGCTGAAAAAGTGAAAGTTGCCGATGATTTCTCTTCGGTCAGTTTTTTAATCAATAAAAATGCCCGTTTTCACGATGCTACAGGCATTCGTGCCAATGATGTTAAGTTCAGTTTTGAACTGCTAGTCGAGCAAGGAGCCCCACATTTCCGCTCCTATTATGCCGGGGTAAAAGAGGTTGTGGTGGATAATCCGCTGCAGGTGACTTTTTATTTTAAAGAAAAAGGCAATAGGGAGTTACCGCTGATTATCGGACAAATCCCTATCCTTCCTGAGCATTACTGGGCCAATAAAGATTTTTCAAAAAGCAGCCTGACGATTCCGCTCGGCTCGGGCCCCTATCAAGTGGCTAGCTTTGAAGCCGCAAAACGGATCACTTACCAGCGCGTTGCAGACTATTGGGCAAGCGATCTGCCGGTTAATAAAGGAATGCATAATTTTGATACGCTGATTTTTGATTACTACCGGGATGATGGCGTGGCCTTTGAAGCCTTTAAGTCCGGTGCCTTTGATTATCGCCTCGAGACCTCATCAAAACGTTGGGCGACAGGCTATAAGGGCGATCTCTTCACATCAGGAAAAATTGTTAAAGCCAAGATAGCAGATCAAAACCCTCAGGGAATGCAGGGTTTCTGGTTTAATTTACGCAAAGAGAAGTTTAAAGACAGCAATGTTCGCCAGGCGATCAGTCTGCTGTTTGATTTTGAATGGGCAAATAAGACGCTGTTTTATGGTGCCTATACACGTATCAACAGTTTTTATGCCGGCTCCGAGCTGGCGACAAGGCGCGAGATTTCGCAAGCCGAAAGAGAGATTCTAGCCCCTTATCGCTCGTCACTAGCCGACACTGTTTTTGCTCCTATCACCTTCCCTAAAAGCAATGCCGACGGTAATGTGCGCACGCAGATGAGAAGAGCGGTTAAACTGCTGGAAAAAGCAGGCTATCAATTAAAGAACAGTAAAATGCAGGATAAGAATGGCCAGCAGCTCAGTTTTGAATTTCTCCTCTACAGTAAAGACTTCGAAAGGGTCGTTCATCCTTTTCGTCGTAACCTGCAACGGATCGGCATTAAAACATCGATTCGTTTAGTCGACGTTTCTCAGTTTATCAACCGTCTTAACAATTTTGATTTTGATCTGGTCTCACTGCGTAAAGGGCAGTCTATTTCACCCGGCAATGAGCAGATGGGCTACTGGGGCTGTGACAGCAGTATGCAGCCAGGCACCGCAAACTGGGCGGGACTGTGCTTGCCGGTCGTTGATCAGTTAGTGACCAAGCTTATCATGTCCAATACTCGGGAAGAATTAGTCAACACCACCAGAGCCTTAGACAGAGTCTTGCTTGCCCAGCATATTGTTATTCCGCAGTGGTATCTTCCTGCTTACCGTATCGCTTATTGGAATAAATTTGCTTATCCGCAAGTGGCACCTGTTTATGATCTCGGCCTGTCGACCTGGTGGCACTCTTCGGCAAGCACTCACAATGGGAATTGAGATTAATGCATAATTATATTCTACGCCGTCTGCTGCTTATTATTCCGACATTAATAGGCATTATGACCATCAACTTTTTTATTGTGCAAATTGCCCCGGGCGGCCCGGTTGAGCAGGCCATCGCCCGCTACCAGGGCATAGAAAACGGCAACTCGACACGTATCGCATCCGGTACGCAAAGCGACATCAAACAAGATGGTCAAAGCACTCAGTATCGCGGCGCACAGGGCGTTGACCCTGAATATATAGCAGCCCTGGAAAAGTTGTATGGCTTTGATAAGCCACTGAGTGAACGTTATTTTTCAATGCTATGGCGTTATGCTAAATTTGATTTTGGTGATAGTTTTTATCGTGACCGGAAAGTGACGGATCTGATTATTGATAAGATGCCGGTTTCTATCTCATTGGGGCTGTGGACCACCCTGCTCGCCTATCTGATCTCAATTCCGCTGGGCATCAAAAAAGCCATCACCCATGGCAGCCGTTTTGATATCTGGAGCAGCACAGTGGTTACTATTGCCTATGCCATTCCCGCTTTTATTGTCGCCATTATGTTGATTGTTTTATTTGCCGGCGGCTCTTACTATGACTGGTTTCCTCTGCGCGGGTTAACCTCGGATAATTTCTCGGAGCTAAGCTTATGGCTGAAAATAAAAGATTATTTCTGGCATCTGACGCTGCCTGTTCTGGCCTCGGTACTAGGCAGCTTTGCCACTCTGACGATGCTCACTAAAAACTCCTTTCTTGATGAGATCCATAAGCAATATGTGATCACCGCCCAGGCCAAAGGGTGCTCGCAAAACCGTATCCTCTACGGCCATGTTTTTCGTAATGCCATGTTATTAGTTCTAGCGGGTCTACCTGCGGCTTTAATCGGCATTTTCTTTACCGGCTCAATGCTGATTGAAGTGATCTTTTCCCTGGATGGTTTAGGCTTATTAGGCTTTGAATCTGTTATCAGTCGCGATTATCCGGTGATCTTTGCTTCTCTGTATATTTTTACCTTAGTGGGGTTAATACTGAAACTGCTCAGCGATATCACTTATACCCTGATCGATCCGCGCATCACATTTGAGGGGCGCTAAGATGTCATTAGTTGCAACCTGGCAGAGAATAAAAAACAACCCGATCAATGTTGATCGTTGGGCTCAGTTTAAAAACAACAAGCGCGGCTACTACTCGTTATGGATTTTTATTACTCTGTTTGTTTTGAGCTTATTCGCAGAGTTATGGATAAATGATAAACCGATTATGGTCTCTTACCAGCAGCACTGGTATTTTCCTATTGTTGAGGATATTCCTGAAAACCAGTTAGGCGGTGACTTTGATATCAGTACCGATTATAGCGACCCCTATATGGTCGAGCAGATTGAAAAAGAAGGCTGGATCATCTGGCCACTGGTGCCCTTCTATTACGACAGTATTAACTATGAATTAACAGAATCTGCGCCTTCTCCACCGAGTGCGGTTAATTACTTAGGTACCGATGATCAGGGCCGGGATCTGCTTGCCCGCCTGGTTTATGGTTTCAGGATCTCGGTGCTATTCGCCTTGACCCTAACCCTGAGCAGTTCATTAATCGGCATTACTATTGGCGCGATTCAAGGCTATTATGGCGGACGTATTGACCTCTTCGGACAACGGCTATTGGAAATATGGGAAGGTTTACCCATGCTCTTTATGCTGATTATTTTAGCCAGTTTTGTCGAGCCGACCTTTTTCTGGTTACTCGGACTGATGATCCTGTTCAGCTGGCCGAGCTTAGTGAGCGTGGTCCGGGCTGAATTTTTACGCGGCCGCCATTTGGAGTACGTCAAAGCGGCCAATGCGCTGGGTGTCAGCGATCATAAAATTATGTTTAAGCATATT
Organism: Psychromonas sp.; assembly: GCA_041586895.1. Taxonomy (GTDB): domain Bacteria; phylum Pseudomonadota; class Gammaproteobacteria; order Enterobacterales; family Psychromonadaceae; genus Psychromonas. The sequence goes on from JBFGZH010000049.1 coordinate 12,476, forward strand.
TTGCCCAATGCCATGATAGCGACACTGACCTTTATGCCCTATCTCTTTACCGGCGCATTAACCACCTTAACCTCATTAGACTTTCTCGGTTTCGGCCTCCCCCTTGGCTCTGCCTCTCTGGGCGAGATGGTTGCCCAGGGTAAAGATAATCTGCATGCGCCCTGGCTAGCCATTACCGCCTTTATTTCCCTGTCAACGATCTTAGTTTTACTGGTCTTTATCGGTGAAGCGACACGCGACGCATTTGATCCGAGGAAAACATTATGAGCCTTAAAAAAGCAGCAGACGAACTCTTAAGAGTGGAAGAGCTGGCGATTAGTTTCGCCAAGCAGGAGATGGTTAAAAACGTCA
>JBFGZH010000050.1:0-12814 GCA_041586895.1 Psychromonas sp.
CAATGGCTCAAAGGATAAGGTCAAACTTTGCGTCGGCCACACATAATTAACCTTACCCTGTTGAGGCAAATAGACTGCCGTATACAAAGTGCCTGACTGGTACTTTTGCTGCGGACGGTAAAGAGGGGGCTGTAAAAACTGCCATGTCATCTCCTGTATAGATTGCTGATAGGACAATGCCAGTTGGTTTAAGGTGTTAAGACGTGTCATTGAGTCGTCAAGAAAAAGTGTTTCCTGACCAGCCGCGTCTTGATGATTGGTGGATGTGGTCGCACAGCTAACACAGAGTTCCCTATCAGGGGCTATAAATAACGTTGCGTGCTCACCCGTTTTGTCGAGCAAGGCAATATTGTAGTCAAGGTGTACGGGAATACGTTTAAATGCCTGAATAGCTTCCTGGACTGTGCTACATGTTTCCAGCACATAACGTAGCACTATTGTGATGCCAAAACCGTCGCCCTGTACAAAGCGCCCTCCGTAAGCGATGGAAACGGCCAGTCCGGAATCGTTGATACCGTCCAGCGCACCCCACGCGCAGTCGGACATAGCAATCACGCTTTTCCCCAGCCACTGGCTATGCATAATGGTGCCTTCGCAGAGCATAGCCGGAAAATCATAATTACGAATCAGCGCATTCTCTTCTCTTTTAGCGATCAGTTGCGAGCAACCGGAGTAAAAAGGTGGTGGCCGGTAAAGACTTAAAAAGCGGGACTGTAAATCGTCGGCGTCGAGTAACACCAGCATCTGTTCATATACAGGAAGTAGCTCAGGCATATATCTCTTCAGCGCGCTTACGCACTCCAGATAGGTAGGTCTTGCCATTTCCCCTTCATCTAAATACCAGGCGCGATAGGCTGGCCAGTTTTTTTCAAACAGCTGCTTGAATTTTTTGCCCGGCGCGGCTTCTTTGATAATCTCAAATTGCAAATTATTCATTTAAGTTTCCCCTCCCTAAAGACTCTTTTAACATGTATAAATTAGCAATCATTTACTGCGCCCTGTCTGTGTCTGCTTGTTAAAATGAGTCGTGCTTAAACTGCTTTTGCAGATTCACTGTCACGCATCACCGGTGAGTTATCCCAACCGATTAAGGCTTCCAAGCCTTCTGCTAAATTCAATATTGCCGCATCCGTTCCTACCGGACCGGACAGTTGCAGCGATATCGGCAGCCCTTTGTCTCCCAGTCCCATAGGCAGTGCACAGGCCGGCATACCGGTCAGGTTGGCATCGTAGAGGAAACTAGCCCAGTCCAACCAAGGATAGGCAATAGGCGCGTCACCAATAGTTTCCGGATGGCGCTGATTATTTTTAAAAGCCTCCAGGCCCAGTGTTGGGGTGATAAAGAATTGTGTGCCGGCTCGCTCGAACATCGCCATATAAGCGTCATAAACGGTTTTGCGGTGCCACTCGGCAAGCTTAAATTCCTCGGCTTCCAGACTGGCAGCAAATTCCATCATCTCCCGAGTACTCTCATCTATTCCCTCTAACGGATCTGCTTTCTGCTTTTGAAAACTCCACGAGTCATAGTGAGCACTTGTCACCCAGGTGATCACTGAGGACGGCAAATTAGGCTGATCGTAGATAATCACAGCGCCAGCTGCTTCTAACATTACGACCAGGTTACGAAAGGCCTGACGTACATCCTCATCAAGAGGAGCAAAGCCCAGATCTTCAGAGACAATAATTTTTTGTCCCTGCAAACTTTCAGGCCAGCTACCCGTTGTTGCCAGATAGTCCAAGTGATCATGCTCAGCGTTGTTCGCCGCTAACACGGAATACATCAAACGTGCATCAGCAACCGAGCGCGCCATCGGACCATAGGCGACCAGAGTACTCCACGCTGGAAAGCCAGGCTCTCTGGGCACGGCTTTAAAGGAGGGTTTAAAACCGACAATGCCGCAAAAGGCAGCCGGAATACGGATCGACCCGCCACCATCACCACCCAGTGCCAGACTGCCGGCACCGGCTGCGATAGCTGCGCCGGCACCGCCGGATGATCCGCCACAGGTATACTCGCTGTTCCAGGGGTTGACGGTGAGGCCGTAGAATTCAGAGGTGGTGGTTCCCATCAAGCTGAATTCAGGACAGGTTGTCTTGGCAAAAATAACGGCTCCGGCATCTTCGAGGCGTTTAACGGCCGCGCAGGTTTGTTCTGGAATAAAACCGGCCAGTGTCCGTGACCCATTGGCACAGGGCACGCCCGCTAACCATTGAGAATCTTTGATGGTAATTGGCAAACCACATAGCGGCCCACCCAGCCCCTCCGCCAGGAGTTTATCGGCGGCTGCGGCGGCTTTGCTGGCTCTATCGTAGAGGGTTATCGCAAAAGGGTTGCAAGTTTCGGCAACTTTTTCAGCGTGCTGAATGGTAATGTCCAGCAGTTCTTTAGCTGAAATACGACCTTCTTTAAGCTCTTTAACAAGCTCGACAGCAGATTTATCGATTATATTCATCTAATTTCTCTTATTTTATGCAAACGCCCGCAAGCAGGGCAGTAAAGTTGCCGCCCGGCTTACCGACAATAGCGTCCAATGGGTGTTGTTTTGTATCTTTCAGTCGTTAATAAACAGCGGCTAACTCATGACTTTATTCGGTAGCCACAACACCAACTCAGGAAAGAACATACAGATGATCAAAACCAGGAGCTGTACAAGAATAAAGGGGGTTACTGACTTGTAGATATCCATCATAGTGATCCCTTTCGGTGCAATCCCTTTTAGATAAAAGAGTGCAAAACCATAGGGGGGAGTTTGTACGGCAATCACGATATTTAGAATCATTAATACCCCAAACCAGATAGGATCATAACCCAGAGCAACTGCAACAGGGGTAAAGATCGGTGCACACATCAGTACGATAATAAATTCATCAATAATAAAACCAAGCAATAACATAATCACCTGGAACATAATGATGACAACAATAGGTGGCACATCTAAGTTAGTCGCAAAACCCGCTACCATACTCTGCACCCCCATCAACAGATGGAAATTACTGAATACGGACGCACCTAAAATTATCCACATTGCAACGCTCACTAAGATAGAGGTCTGCAGACCTGCCTTCATCATAAGCGCAGGTTTAAAACGCTTAAATAAAATAGCGAGAATAATTGCCCCAACTACACCTATCGCGCCCGACTCTGTTGGTGTCGCAATGCCTGCGATAATACTGCCGAGTACGGCAATAATTAATAGGAATGAAGAAAAGCCATCACGAATGGTTTTAAACAGTTCATAACCCTTTGGCACCTGAATATCATTTTCGACATCAAGCGGGGCTTTTGCAGGATTGAGCTTACAGGTGATCACCACATAGCTGATAATTAACACGATAGTAATTAATGCAGGGATCATCGCCGCTAAAAACATTCGCCCCACGGAGTTTTGCGTGGCGGCAGCAAACATGATCATCGGAATGCTCGGCGGAATCAAAATACCTAATGAGCCCCCCGCCATAATAACCCCAAGCGCCAGGCGTTTATCATAACCACGCTCCAGCATCGGCTTCAGAGCAATACTACTTGATGTCATAATGCCCGCGCCGATAATGCCGACCATAGCGCCAATCATAGAGCAGACACCCACGACACTGATTGCTAATGATCCGCGTACCCGGCCAATGATTAATTGACTGGCATTAAACATCGCATCACCAATCCCCGAGCGGGTCAGAATCTGTCCCATATAGATATATAAAGGAATAGCTAGCAGGATAAAGTTAAAAAAGGTGCCTTCAACCGTGCTGGGAATAACATTAAAAAGCGCATCTCCCCAGACTAAATAACCGACTCCCATTGCAATTCCGGCAAGTGCTAAACCGACCTGCGCACCTAATGCAAAGGCGACGAGAATACACACTAATAAAATAGCGGTTAATAATTCAATTTGCATAGTTAGATCCTGTTTTTTTCTTGATGTTTAGCCAATTTGTCGGCGTGTTCCAACGCAATCTCTTGCTGGTGTTTATCAAGCACCTCATCATAATCTAAATAACCATTGGCCTCGTTGCGTGACTGAGTTCTTCGGAAAAAGTCATTTAAAACGGCAGATAATTTAGTTAGATGCAAACTGCGCAGTATAGACAGCAGTGGTTTTTTTGCTGCATCGGCAGCCAGCTCCTCTTTAGAGAAAAGTGCTCTGCGGGTGAAAAGGTAAAAAATGTTTTCAATCAATTCAGCTGAATACTCAGCAATGAAAATAACGGCTGCTACCGTCATCATCAGCCAAAAATGGTAGACTTCCGGTGACCATTCACTTTTGGTGCGGTAACCAAATTGCAGACTTTCGCTAAACTTCTCAAAACTCATCTTCGCCAGCAAGACTAAAAAACCCACTGCAAGAATAATGGTCAGCAGATTAAAGATGCTGCGCACATATTTCGGCACTTTTAGATAGATGATATCGACATTGATATGTGACTTTTTCTGTTGTGCGTAAGCACCGCCCAGTGCGGAGATATAACCGAATAAAAACAATGAAGTATCGTAAACCCAAATGGTAGGGGAACCTAAAATGTAACGAGCAAACACTTCAAAGGCAACAAGACCGGCTAATATAGGCAGTAAGACAGGCACCGCCCGCCCGACAAGCTTCACACTGTAACGTACAAAACGGCAGTATCCCTTTAATAGTTGTTCAATCATACTTTGCTCCTTAACTTAACAAAGGTGAGCGTTGCAGCTCACCTTTATCAGTTAATGATTATTATTTGTTTAAAATATCAATAAGCTCTTTTGAATGCTTATCTTGTTCTGCATAAAATTTAGCTAAAGAGTCACCCGCTTCTTGCCATGCTTTTTTATCCGCTTCTGAAGGCTCAGGACTCCATAACAACCCTTTTGCTTCCATATCAGCAACCGCTTCTGACTCCCATTGAATTGACTTAGTCATCTGCTCCTGTGAATGGATGCTTGTCGCTGCACTGACAATTGCCTGCAGATCCGGTGTTAACTTGCTCCATGCTTTTTGGTTAACAACGATCGGTAAAACTTGTGCACCCGCTAGCGGTTGTGGGTACATATATTTTGCCACTTCGACATGGTTACCATCACGGTGATCAATCATATTTGAACCTATAGAGCCATCAATCACCCCCGTTGCCAGCGAGGTATAAATTTCACCCCATGCCAGTGATACCGGTGATGCACCCAGATTACGCAGGAATTTGCCGTAAGCTCCCGGAGCACGAATCTTCATGCCTTTAAAATCTTCAACCGATTTGATCTCATTTTTGGTAATGATATAAACAGGCGGTTGAATATAAGGGTCAAGCCATACCAGTCCCTGTTCGCCGTATGCCTTTTTTAATACCTCAGCCCAACCTTTTTCATGGAAAAGTGTTGATAATTCACCCACATCCGCAGTGCCTCCAGGTAGGCCAATTTCCACAATACCAGCCGGTAATTCTCCTGCATGCATTGATTGAAATGGCGCTCCCATGGTAATAAGGCCACTCTTAACTGCAGATAAAATCCCCGTTGTCCCTACTCCCTCACCAGAATAAAGCACCTGCACGGCAATGCGGCCGTTAGACATAGTTTCAATATTTTTGGCCAGATCTTCATAAATAGTCCCATAAGCAGTGCCTCGGCCATAGAGGTTCGCAAAACGCCAATTGTATTCTGCAGCACTCACCATTACTGATGTCGCCAGAGAAGTTATCCCTATAGATAGGGCAAATAAACTCTTTAATAATTTTTTCCCTTTATAATTCATCATAACAAGCCTTTTCCTTATATAAATTATGTGATTCCGTGTTTCTCAGCAACAAAAGCGAAACACTCAACCACCAAAAGTAACAACTAATTTAAAGCAATTTAGATGCCAAACACAAAAAACAACAACTAAAATGAAAATAAAAATAAAAATAAACTACATTTCAATGACTTACAAAGCCCACAATTAAAAAATAAATATAAAAAACAAAAAATGAAAACCTTCACTAAAACAATAAAGCACACCATTTTGGATCATTTCGCACCAAAATAAAGCAAAACACCAATTAATGAACAAATAAACATGAAGCGTAGAAAATAACACAATAAAAACAATTGCTTACAGAGTGAACAGAAAAATTAAATTCAACTTTTTATGATTTTTAAGCAGGATCGAAAAATGGGCGTTATCTTGTCCTTATTGTTTTTCAAAATAACCATAAAATGACATATGAAAATGCTTGTTTATGGTTATTAATCAGACTAAAAAGGTCGACAACGCCTTGCAAAAGACGAGATTAAAAATTGAATTTCCTGGCCGGCTTTTAAAAGCAAGCTAGAAAATATTTACGCTGATAATGACAAGCAGTTAACGGGAACGCCTTGTCAATAAATCAGCATAAAACAGTGCTTACTCTGCAATATCAATACACAAATATTTAAGCTCTAAATATTCTTCAATGCCGTAACGCGACCCTTCGCGGCCCAGTCCGGATTGTTTAATTCCACCAAATGGTCCTACCTCATTGGAGATCAAACCCGTGTTCACTCCCACCATGCCATATTCAAGTGCTTCAGGAACACGCCACTGGCGTGCCGCACTGCTGGTAAACAGATAAGCCGCTAAACCAAATTCGCTATCATTGGCCATCGCAATCACATCTGCTTCACTCTGGAAACGGAAAATGGGTGCCACAGGACCAAAGGTTTCCTCTCTGGCAAAACACATCTCCTGGGTCACGCCTGTAACAACGGTAGGCTCAAAAAACGTGTGCCCCAATGCATGAGGATGACCGCCGCTTACTAGCTGTGCACCTTTTTGTAAGGCATCGGCAATATGGCTTTGCACTTTGGCAACAGCCTGTTGATCAATTAACGGTCCTTGTGTGGTCGCAGCCTGGCTGCCATCCCCCACGACTAACTGCTCAACTGCAGTGACTAATTTTTCAACAAGGCGATCATATATACCATCCTGTACATAGATGCGGTTGGCACAAACGCAGGTTTGGCCACTATTACGGAACTTGGATGCCATAATGCCCGCTACCGCTGCATCAAGATCGGCATCATCAAAGACAATAAAGGGGGCGTTGCCGCCAAGCTCTAACGACAACTTTTTGATCGATGGCGCACACTGCGCCATGAGAATTCTGCCTACTTCAGTGGAGCCGGTAAAACTGAGTTTACGCACCACGGGACTGTCGCATAAAACCTTACCAACTTGCTTGCCATCTCCAGTGATAACTTGTAAGACCCCGGCTGGAATGCCGACATCCTCTGCTAATTTAGCTAATGCCAGCGCCGTTAATGGGGTTTGCTCAGCAGGCTTAACAATGATGCTACAACCAGCTGCCAGTGCGGGCGCCACCTTGCGGGTGATCATCGCAGCAGGAAAGTTCCATGGGGTAATGGCTGCACACACGCCGATCGGCTGTTTCATTACAACTAGCCTCTGTGAAGCCACTGGTGCTTGTAATAATGATCCATCAATACGTTTCGCTTCTTCGGCAAACCAGGTGATAAACGAAGCGGCATAAGCGATTTCACCACGCGCTTCCGCTAATGATTTGCCCTGCTCTGCAGTCATTAGCAGAGCAAGATCTTCCTGTGCACTGAGAATCGCCTCTGCCCAGGCATGCATCAGGCTTGCACGTTGTTTTGCTGTCTGCTGCTTCCAGTTTTGCTGCGCATCCTGCGCGGCAATAATGGCCTGCTCGGTTTCCTGCTCACTGATTAAAGGAATATCAGCCAGCTTTTCTCCTGTCGCCGGGTTAGTAACATCAAGTCTCTGACCACTCTGCGCATCACACCATAATCCATTGATTAGGCATTGGCTGCGCAGCAGGTTCGGGTTATTTAATTGCATCATCTATACTCCCTGACTAAAGCAGTGCGCGTGTCAAAATAGCCAGCGCTTTGTTAAACAGATCATCGCTAATAGTTAAAGGGTAGAGAAAACGTACAACATTCCCATGAACCCCGCAGCTTAATAGTAACAAGCCTTCTGCCAGTGCTTTTTCCTGCACCTGTTTAGTAAACTCAGGTGACGGTTTACCGGTCTGCGGATCATTAAACTCAACCGCAACCATCGAACCTTGCGCGCGAATATCGGCAATTTGCGGACAACTGCTACGCACCTCTTCCAGGGTTGCAACAAGTTGCTCACCAAGTGTCTGTGCACGTTGGCATAATTGCTCTTCTTCAATCACATCAATAACCGCATGTGCAGCAGCAACAGCCAGAGGGTTACCCGCGTAAGTTCCCCCTAATCCGCCTGGAGCAGGTGCATCCATCACCTCAGCGCGTCCACAAACAGCAGAAAGCGGCATCCCCCCGGCTAAACTTTTGGCCATGGTCATCAGATCCGCAATCCCTTGCGGATAATGATCCATGGCGAACATTTTACCGGTGCGGGCAAAACCGGTTTGCACTTCATCGGCGATTAATAGAATGCCATGCTCATCGCAGAGCGCACGCAGCGCCAGCATAAAATCAGCGGGTGCAACATTAAAACCGCCTTCCCCCTGCACTGGCTCTAATACTATTGCAGCCACTTGCGTTGCTTCGATATCGGCCTTGAAAATCCGCTCTAGACTATCCATCGCATCCTGCGTGCTGATCCCATGCAGTTCACTCGGGTATTGAGCATGAAAAACGGATCCCGGAAAGGGACCAAAGCCAATTTTATAAGGAGCTACTTTTCCAGTTAACGCCATGGTCATATAAGTACGGCCGTGAAAACCACCAGCAAAGGTGATCACACCAGGACGGCGAGTATGCGCTCGTGCAATTTTCACGGCATTTTCTACCGCTTCCGCACCTGTAGTAAAAAAGGCTGTTTTACAAGGCTGGCTGATAGGCACGCTGCTGTTAATTCGCTCAGCCAAAGCCACATAACTTTCGTAAGGGACCACCTGATAAGCCGTATGGGTAAATGCTTTTAATTGCGCTTCGATTGCCGCCACCACTTTAGGATGACGATGTCCTGTATTTAACACTGCAATACCAGAAGCAAAATCAATCACTTCATTCCCTTCGACGTCCCACAGTGTAGAATTTTCCGCACGCTGTGCATAAAAATCACACATAACTCCGACACCGCGAGGCGTTGCATCAAGTCGACGTTGATTCAGTGTTGCGTTGCTGGATTGCGTATGCTGTGCAGAAAAATCACATACCACTCCGGCATCGCCAGGCGTGGTATCAAGTCGATGTTTATTAATTGTTGCGTTACTAGACATATTCGTATCACCCTTACTTTTAATAGATTAATTTAATATTCAAATGAGAAGTGACTATATTTATACGTCATGCGGTCATATAATCGAGTACCAATTTTTATTAATTAAGGGAACCAATTGGAATCGTTAACCAGTGATCTGCTACTGCAAAGACTGGCGGAACAGCAGGGTGATAAATTATACAAGCGCCTTTATAACGCCATTCGTGTCAGTATTCTCGATGGCAGTCTGAAGCCGTCAAGTCGTTTACCTGCATCCCGCGATCTCGCTAAGATGTTGAGTTTATCGCGTAATACAGTGCTCACTGTTTACGAGCAACTGCTTGCCGAAGGTTACCTGCTAACCCGTAAAGGCAGTGGTACTTTTGTTGCTGAAACCCTGCCGGATAGCTACCTGTCCAGCGACAGTATTACAATGAACAGTAAACAAAACAGTCAACCGGTTAAATTTTCTAGACGTGGTGAAAACTTATTAACGCATGCCAGTGCCAGCCCGCAACAATGGGGGGCTTTTATTCCCGGTGTGCCTGATGTGCATGCATTTCCGCACCATCTCTTTAGTAAAATTCAGGCTCGTATTAACCGCCGCCCTGCTCCGCAGGAATTAACCTACGCAAGCCAAGGCGGCAGCCCGGAGCTGCGCAATGCATTAGTAGATTATCTGCGTGTTGCCCGCTCAGTGCGCTGCGAACCCGAACAGATTCTGATCACCGAAGGGATACATCAGGCGATTGATTTAATTACCCGCATGCTATGTGATCCCAAAGATCATGTCTGGCTTGAAGAGCCTGGCTACTGGGGGATTCGCAATATATTGCGTATGAACGGTATGACCATTTGTCCTCAGGTCGTTGACAAGGCAGGCATGGTGTTCCCCAAAAAAATAGAACAAGACCCACGCTTGATTTTTGTTACTCCTTCCCATCAATACCCGCTTGGCTCGGTGATGAGCCTAAGGCGCAGGCAACAGCTACTGGCAATGGCGGCTAAAACTGGAAGCTGGATCATCGAAGATGATTATGACAGCGAATTTCGTTTTTCCGGGCAGCCCATTCCGGCTCTGCAGGGGCTAGCGACAGACGCGCCGGTGATCTATATCGGTACTTTCAGTAAAACCCTCTATCCGGCATTACGCTTGGGTTATATTGTCTTGCCTAAGCCACTGGTTAAGGAATTAAAAAGCGCCCATTCCGAGCTCTATCGAGGCGGTCATCTGTTAGTGCAAAAAGCATTAGGGCTGTTTATTGAAGAGGGGCATTATGCCGCACATATCCGTCGTATGCGTTTGCTATATGCAAAACGCAGAGCTTTTCTCTATGGTCTGATTAAGCAACACTTAGGCAAATCGGCACTAAGTGAATTTAACAGCAATGCCGGCCTGCATCTGATTCTTAATCTACCAGATAACTGCAATGATAAGCTTATTTGTCAGGAGAGCAGTGACAAAGGAGTTTTAGTACGTCCCCTGTCGAGTTATTACATGCACTCAAAAAATGCCCGCCAAGGACTGATCATGGGCTTTGCCTGCGTAGCGGAAGAGCAGATGGAAACCGCCTTTATGCAATTGCTCGCCATTATCAAAACTCACATACAGCCAAATCAGTGACTGCTCCAGCACCAGCCGCTGACCATTATCCCAAGCGACTTGCAGATGCAGAGTCGCTCGGGATAAGCAAACTGCAGTTCATTGCAAGAAAGTTATTTGATTACCCCCTCAAAGGGCTAAAGTAAACGCCCCAGGCGTTGCCGTATTACATTTGCAGCTTTAATTGCCCTCGATATTCATCTAAAAGCATTCTGCGCAGCGTTGCTCAAAGCTCACAGAGAATTATTTATGCTTCGCTCCTCGCGCCTTGTTCAGAATGGAAAATTTGTACTAAAAAGGTCAACAGCCGCTAATTATGCAGCGATCTGCTCAATACCTGCAGTGCCCCTGCAACCCCAGCCTCACAGGAGCATTGATTATTTCTGAAAATGTTTTCATCTCATTGCTTTGCTGTCATCTATTACATTACTAAGAAAGTTCAGTTAAGATATATGATCCGTATCACTGCAAACGATTACACCGAGTGTATTCTAATTGCAAATAACAATTAGAGCCGGGTAATAGCTTATGATGTCGATGCTTTAGCTTATCTTCAGCCTCTCAACATTCAGAAATGAACCTCTTGAGTTAACTGAGGGGGGATATAACAGGCAAGAGTTAAGCGAATAGCGCTTTTGTGGATATGTAGGTTAAATGCAAATTGCATATCCGAAAGTTAGCTGACTTTTGTATCTTAGTCGGGTAGATAAATACATTCAGGGAAGAAAATGGCAACTATTAAAGATGTGGCTAGAGAAGCAGGCGTATCCACGGCAACGGTATCAAGAGTGATCAATAAGTCACCGAAAGCAGGCAAAGACTCCATAGAAGCGGTGCAGTCGGCCATGAAAAAACTGGGTTACCGCCCCAATGTTAATGCCCGCGCACTGGTTAATAAAAGCAGCAACACCATTGGTGTGTTGGTCAGCGATATTTCCGATCCCTTTTTTGGCTCCTTAATCAAGGCCGTTGATCAGGTTGCACGTGAAGAGAATAAACACCTGTTAATTGGCAATGGTTACCATAATGCCGAGAGCGAGCGCGAAGCGATCGAGCTACTGATTAACAGCTGTCGAGAGTCTTTAATTGTGCATGCTAAAGCGCTCTCTTCTGAAGAGCTTATTGAGTTTGCGAAAGAGGTGCCGGGTTTCGTACTGATTAACCGTTATATTCCGGAAATTGCTGAACGCTGTATTGCCTTTGATAACTTTAAGGGCGCTTATATGGCGACCGAGTTTCTGATTAATAACGGTCATAAACATATCGCCTATATCAATTCTAACCATAACATTGATGATGCTTCGGAGCGTAAGGCCGGTTACTTAAAAGCATTGCAGGACCATAACCTGGCATGCCCTGAGCACTATACTGTGGAAGCGGAAATTAATGATGAAGGCGGGAAAAACGGCATGATTGAACTCTTATCTAAGAGTATTCCCATCACTGCGGTGCTGACCTACAACGATTTTATGGCCGCCGGCGTACTTGCTGCACTGGAAGAGAATAATATTGCCGTACCGGCGCAGATATCCCTAGTCGGTTTTGATAACGGCTTAATTTCCCGCTATGTTCACCCGAAACTGACCACTATTAATTACCCGATTGAAATAATGGCCAAACAGGCGACCCGGCTTTCTCTTAAACTCGCACAAAAAGAACAGTATAGCCCTGAGACCAGCATCTTTTCACCGACACTGGTGAAGCGTTTGTCGGTTAGTCAAAACTATGCAGGTTAAAGAATAAACTTACAAACGCGGATCAAGCAGAGCAAAACACCTGCCGAACAGGGCTCGCAAGATAAGCCAAGGTGTTGATACTCTGCTTGCCGCTCCAGCGGGCTGCTGGACATGTACAAGCGAAGAGCGTTACATTTTAGTGAGCAGCAGTACTGATGCTCGATGCAGCCGGCAGAGTGCTGAACACGGCATTTATTGGCGATATTAATAAAATTGCCGAACCTGAACAAAAAGCTAAACCACGGACGGGAAGGTTTTTAATCACATATTACAGATACAAAAAAGCCGCAACTAAACTAATAGTTGCGGCTTAAATG
>JBFGZH010000051.1:0-12790 GCA_041586895.1 Psychromonas sp.
CATGCCAAACATCAGCACTTCTACGCCTAAACGATGCAAGGATTGTCCAAGCTCCAGGCCAATCACCCCCGGACCAAATACAGCGATGGATTTGGGTAGATCTGTCCAGTCAAACAGATCATCATTAATAATCAACCTGTCACCCAGTTCATTCCAGGCCGCAGGATAAGCAGGACGGGAGCCGGTTGCAATAACCACTTTATCAGCTTGCAACAGGGTATGATCGCCTATCTGCAGCTGCTTTTCGCTAATAAAGGTGGCATTGCCGAGCAGTTTATCTTCGTCGGGAATACCATCCACCGCATCGACCACAAAACCGACAAAGCGATCCCGCTCATCACGCACTCGCTGCATCACTTTTTCACCGTCAATGCGAACTTCACCATCAACAAAGACCCCAAAAGGAGCGCTATGTGCCGCACCGTGTGCCGCCTCGGCAGCTGCAATTAATAATTTGCTCGGCATGCAACCGACGCGCGCGCAGGTTGTTCCGAACTGTGCTCCTTCAATAAGCAGCACTGACTGTGTTTTTTCTTTGGCTGCGCGATAGGCCGCCAGCCCTGCTGTCCCGCCGCCAATCACTGCTACTTGTACTGTTAACTTTTTCATAAAGGCTCCACATTTATTTATCTGGGTGATGAAATTCAGCTTTAAAAAAAGCGCAATTTCTTAGTGAAAGTGCGCTTACCGAGAATATCCTGGTCATTCTCGCAGGCTTGCTGGAAATCTCGGCTTCTGCTGCGCGAGATCCTCGCCATAAAGATGGCGAGTTATATCAGCTGTTAGCTATTAACGTATGCAATCACCGCATCGCTATCGCCAAGATGCTCACCATCAACAAATAGCTGCGGTACAGTGCTTTGTCCGGTTACCGCTTTTAGGCTCACGCTGGTGGCATCTTTGCCTAGCACTATCTCTTCAAAAGCGATATTAGCCTCTTTTAATGCTGTTTTGGCTTTCGCACAGAAAGGACAACCCGGCTTAGTAAACAGCGCCACTGCAGAAGGTGCTTTAGCATTTGGGTTGATGTAATTAAGCATGGTATCGGCATCAGAGACTTCAAACGGGTCACCCGGTTTATTCGGCTCGATAAACATTTTTTCAATCACACCGTCTTTTACCAGCATGCTGTAACGCCAACTGCGTTTGCCAAAGCCGATATCACTCTTGTCTACCAGCATGCCCATACCTTCGGTAAAAGTACCGCAGCCATCAGGTACCACGGTAATATTTTCCGCTTCCTGATCGGCCAGCCAGGCATTCATGACAAAAGTATCGTTAACACTGATGCAAACAATATCATCGACACCGTTTTCTTTTAATACGCCTGCTAACTCATTGTAGCGCGGGAGATGCGTCGAAGAGCAGGTTGGTGTAAATGCACCCGGTAAGGAAAAGACAACGACAGTCTTGCCGGCAAACAGCTCATCTGTTGAGATGTTTACCCATTCATCATTTTTACGTGCTGGAAAGGTAACGTTTGGAACTTTTTGGCCTTCAATATTCTCTAACATGCGATACTCCTAATATGTAAATAGTTTAACTACATTGCTTTGAACAAGTATTTAACTTGTTTCGATGGGATGATTATCAACAAAAAACAATAATAGGTAAAATCGTTTATAATTATAATACCAATAGATTTTATTTATCGAAATCTTGATGACAGAACAATTTGTACCATTAAAACATTATAGAGCATATCATAATGCTCCTTAATTGTTAGCTGGATCATTAAACTTTGAAGCACCAATCATGATTATAAACGATTGATTTTTATAATAAGATACTTGGTGAAAGAGAGTATACGGGGAGCGCAAGCGAGCAGCAGTGAGTGCCCGCTTGTTTTTCAATAGTGAGTTAATCTTTATTGCGAATGCTTTTAATGATTTCTGTTGTTGAACAGCCCTCTTCAAACTGGAGAACCCGCACTTCCCCGCCATTGGCAATCACCTCGGCCCCGCCGGCTATCTCTTCCGGCTTATAGTCACCGCCTTTAACCAGCAGATCCGGCAGAATTTCTGAAATTAAGCGCTGTGGCGTCTCCTCGCTAAACTCAATCACCCAATCGACAGCGCCTAATCCCGCGAGCACGGCCATACGCCGCTCAACCGGGTTGACCGGGCGTCCTTCCCCTTTTAAAGCACGCACAGATTGATCGCTATTGACCGCCACAATTAAACGCTGTCCCTGCTCGCGCGCGGTATTGAGATAGGAAACATGCCCGGCATGTAAAATATCAAAACAGCCATTGGTCATGACCACCTTTTCACCACGATGCTGGGCAAGTTTCACGGCTATTTTTAACTGCTCTTCCGAGAGCACACCAAAACCTATCTCCTGCTGACTGTAAACGGCATTGGCCAGCTCAATGGTGCTCACTGTTGAGGTGCCGATTTTACCGACGACCACACCGGCAGCGGCATTGGCCAGGGTACAGGCATGCTCGAGAGAGCTGCCGGCCGCGAGTGAAGAAGCCAACACCGAGATAACCGTATCGCCGGCCCCCGTGACATCATAGACTTCTTTCGCCTGTGTCGGCAGATAAAATGGCGCTTGCCCTGCACGGATTAAGACCATGCCGTTTTCACTGCGCGTCACTAACAGGGCCTGCAGGTCAAATTGTTTAATTAAGCCTAGAGCACGTTCCACTAATTCCTGATCGCTTTTACAGTGCCCGACCACAGCTTCAAATTCAGATAAATTAGGGGTCAATAAGGTTGCGCCACGATATTTCTCAAAATCAGCCCCTTTAGGGTCAACTAATACTGCGGCACCCGCTTTTTTAGCCAGCTGGATCATTGCCTGCACGTCGGCCAGCGAGCCTTTATTGTAATCGGATAAAATCACCACCGGGCTATTCTGCGCCAGGCCTGCCTGCATTTTCTGCAGAATAGGCGCACTATCGACATCATGAAAGCCCTCTTCAAAATCTAAACGTAACAGCTGCTGATGACGGCTTAATACGCGTAACTTTGTGATCGTCGGAAAGTCTTTAACGATGACAAAATCCGTTGTCACATGCACCGATTTTAACCCCTTAGCCAAAGCAGATGCCGGCTCATCTTCACCCACCAGACCGATTAACCTTGCTTTACCGCCCAGCGCCGCGACATTCAGTGCAACATTGGCGGCACCGCCCGGACGCTCCTCAATCTCTTCCACTTTAACAACCGGCACCGGCGCTTCCGGAGAGATCCGCCCGGTAGGACCATGCCAATACCTGTCTAACATAACATCGCCAACCACTAGTACTTGTGCGTTTTCATATTCAGGTAATGTTATTTTCATCTTCTCTCTCTGCTTTTTAAACCAAGTGATTATTTTGTAAGGTTATCATAATCACATTTTCAAGCATTAACCATTTTTCCATTTGATAGAGATCATAGGCAGAAAAACCAGCCATTTATAAAAAAAACCCAAAACTATACTCTTAGATTCATAAACAGGAGTGTTATCTATGTTGGCTATCTTATGTGTTGATAGCGAGGCACAACGTCTTGCACAAGTTAAGCAGGATCTTCTACCGTTAAGCGCTCGTTTCAATATCCTCACGGCAACAGATCGCCATAGCGCAGTGCAACAGTTATTGCAAAACAGCCAGCCTATAGCCCTGATCCTTAGCGCTGCGACACTGAGCGACGGCGAAGCGCTTGCTATTATGCAGCGCTCAGAGTGTCGTTTAATGCGCAAAATTATCTATACCGACACAGCCAGCGTGCAGCTGCTTAGCGACTGTATCAATCTCGGGCATATCGATTATTTCTTAGCGCTGCCTTATCAAAGAGAGGCGCTGCTGCATATTATTGAGACGCAGATCAGCAGTTACAAAAGAGAGCATCTGCAACACCAGCAATTACAAAGCCGCATTGTCAATACAACCCGTTTATTGAGTAACCCAGAGCTTGGCAAGGATTCCCGCTTTCAAGATAAATTTTTAGATTACTCTCTCTATAGCGATTCAGAGCTGTCTAACTTAGTCATTAACTCGTTACATAAAATATTAGCGGAAAGGGATGAGCATAATGTACGCCGCAGTTATAGCGCCAACCATTTATTAACTCGGGAAGGCGAAAAAAATAATTTCCTGTGGTTTATTACTAAAGGCGAAGTCTTGCTTAAAAAACGTAATATGCAGGGAAAAATGCAGGATATCACTATTATGCAGGCCGGCACTATGGTCGGCGGAATGTCTTTTTTAACCGGCGAAGCGGCCTTCAGCACCGGTATTACACTGGTTGAAACCGAAGTATTAAAAGTCGACCATGCCATTTTTTCGCAGATAATGCAGTCCAACTCCGCGCTGTTGGCGCCCTTTACCAACCTGTTACTGCGTAATTTTAACCGCCGCCTGCAACATAGTATTGCCACTGAGCTGGCGCTCCAGGAAACCCTGCAGTCATTAGATGTTGCTCATAGCCAGTTGGTAGAAAGTGAAAAAATGGCCGTCCTAGGGCAGTTAGTGGCCGGTGTCGCCCATGAGCTGAACAACCCGGTGGCCGCTATCTTACGCGGCTCAGATACGCTAATCACCCTGATTTCCAGCCTGCTTGACTGTCACAATCACAGTGCGTTTTCTTTACTTGCCTACCAGGCACTGCAGCAGGGATTAACGGTCAGGCCGCTTTCCACGGCAGAAGTTCGCCAGCGCACGAAAGTGCTGCAGAAAACCATCAAGGATAAAAAGCTGGCCAAGCTGCTGGTCAATATGAATTTAGATGCGGTCAGTATTCCCCTTGAAAATAAACGCACTCTTGCCGAGAGTATTGTCTTGCTCAGCAAATACTATCAGGCAGGGACTGTGCTGCGTAACAGCAACAGCTGTGCAAAACGCATTGCTGATTTAGTCAAAAGTTTAAAACATTATGCCGGACAGGACAGCGAAAAATGCGAGCCAGCGGATATTCATGAAGGCTTGGAGGAAACACTGATGATTTTTGAAAACAAACTGAAAAATTATGCCGTGCTTAAAGAATATCAGCAACTGCCGGAAATTGACTGCCATCCGATTGAACTGCAGCAGGTGTGGACCAATATTATCGCCAACGCCATTGATGCAACCGCTGGAAAGGGAACACTGAAAATATCCACAGTCAATCTGCCTTATGATGAAAGCCCGAACATTCAGGTGATTATCGAAGACGATGGCCCCGGTATTCCCGAGGAGATGCGCGCTAAAATATTTGAGCTGAATTACACCAGCAAAAGAGAAGGAAATTTTGGTTTAGGGATAGGTTTGACTATCTGCTTACAGATTATCAAACGCCATAACGGCTATATCGAGATAGAGTCAGAAGTGGGAAAATTTACGCGCTTTATTATCACCCTGCCGGTTTTTCATCCTTATATAGAGAAAAAACAGCTATAGCGTATTATTTCTCGTCAATACTGTGAATAAACAGCAGCAGCACCAGCATAATGGCAACCATTAATAACTGTAATAGATACCATTGCCGCAGCAATATAATAGAGATCGAGAAACTGATAATGATGGTTATGAAAATCATGATCTTGCGTTTTTTTTCTATTTTCTTTTCGCGCTCCCAGTCACGCAGACTTTCACCAAGATAAGGAAAGTTTAATAACTTTTGATGAAATGAAGATGAACTGCGGGCAAAGCAGGCTAAAGCAAGAATAAGAAAGGGAGTGGTGGGAATAACAGGTAAAAAAAGCGCCACCACGCCAAGCACAATACTTACAGCGCCAATGGAGATTAACAGGTAACGATAAAGGATTTTAACCATAATTTTAATGTCTGCTAGAAAAAAGGCCTGCGAATGCAGGCCTTCCAGTATAGCAAAATCCTATCGCAATAGGATTTGCCATGTAGCAATTTGACAAGAAATTATTTCTTACCAAGCTTCTCTTTAATACGAGCCGCTTTACCAGTAAGCTCACGTAAGTAGTATAGTTTAGCTTGACGAACCACACCGCGACGTTTAACTTCAACGCTTCCTACAATTGGGCTGTGAGTTTGGAATACACGCTCAACACCTTCACCGCTCGAGATTTTACGAACTGTGAAAGAAGAGTGTAAACCACGGTTACGTTTAGCGATTACAACACCTTCAAATGCCTGAAGACGCTCTTTTTCACCTTCTTTTACGCGAACACGTACAACAACTGTATCACCTTGAGAAAACTCAGGGATGTCAGTGCGTAGCTGTTCATTTTCAATTGCTTGTATAATATTGCTCATTTTAATACCTATATTACCTAGTTAGCCGATAACATCGCTGGTCAGTCGGAGTCACTTTCCAGAGCAGCAAGCAGTTTGGCTTGCTCGTCAGTCAGAGCTAGGTTATTTAATAAATCGGGCCTTCTTTGTTTCGTGCGCAGCAGTGACTGCTTTAACCGCCAAAGGCGAATTTTTTCATGATCACCGCTTAATAATACACTTGGCACTTGTTTGCCATCTAACACCTCAGGACGCGTATAGTGCGGGCAATCGAGCAGACCATCCGCAAAGGAGTCCTGCTCAGCTGACTGCGTATGACCTAAAACCCCAGGTACAAAACGTACCACAGCGTCAATTAAAATCATCGCCGGCAGCTCACCACCACTGAGCACATAATCGCCGACAGACCATTCTTCATCTATCAGGCTTTCAATAACGCGCTCATCTATACCTTCATAACGCCCCGCCACCAGTATCAAAGCCTGTGAGCCCGATAATGACTGTGCGCCACAATGATCTAAACGTTGTCCTTGAGGAGAAAGGTAGATAACCTTTGCCTCGTGTCCTGCTTCTTGTGCGGCCTGTTTTGCTGCCATGATTGCATCCCGTAAAGGCTGCACCATCATCAACATACCAGGACCACCGCCATAGGGACGATCATCGACCGTTCTATGTTTATCGACAGTGAAATCGCGAGGATTCCAACATTGTATCGACAGCAGGTTATTTTTAATCGCTCGACCTGTCACCCCATTTTCGCTAATGGCCCGGAACATATCCGGGAAGAGGCTTACAACCCCAATCCACATTGCTTTTCTCCCAGGATGATCAGAAATCAGGTTGCCAATTAACTGTAATTAGTTTGCCTGTAATATCTACATGAGAAATTACTTGCTGTTCAATAAACGGAATTAACCGTTCTTTTTGTCCGAAAGCATCGTTCGAGTTGGCCTTTACCACAAGCACATCTTTTGAGCCTGTTTCCATCATTTCGGTGACTACACCTAAATCATAACCTTGGTCAGTTTTAACCTGACACCCGACTAAATCTCGCCAGTAGAAGTCGTCTTCCAATACCGGAAGGTGATCTGCGTCAACATAAAGCGCGGCGCCGACTAGGGCCTGTGCTTCTTCGCGAACATCAAATCCCGCTACTTTTGCAATAAAACCGTTATTGTGGCGCTTCCAATCAGTAATAGTTACTTCCTGAAACTGCCCTTTCGATTCCATTAGCAGAGGCTTGTATTCAAAAATACTTTCAGCATCGTCGGTGTAGGAGTGGACTTTCAACCAGCCTTTGATGCCATAAACCGCACCAAATTTACCCATTTCAATTGGCTCTGCTTTTTTGCTCACCTAATGCTCCTCACCTAACTGCAATTATGCAGCTACAGCGTTATCTTTTACTAATTTAGCTACACGATCACTTAGCTGTGCGCCAAGACCAACCCAATGGTTGATGCGATCTGTATCTAAACGTAATTTTTCTGCTTGACCTTGTGCTGTAGGGTTAAAGAAACCTACTTTTTCAAGGAAACGGCCGTCACGTTTGTTACGGCAATCAGTTACTACCACTTGGTAGAATGGGCGTTTTTTAGCGCCACCACGAGCTAAACGAATAGTTACCATATCGTCCTCTATTTATTGTTAAACGTATTTGGCCAGAGAAAGCTGACCGCCTGCTTTTGTAGAAAGCTGCAAAATTATACTCTTCTTAGCCAAAAGAACAATCAAAATCATACTTGGATCTATTTTTTGAGCAATTAATAGAGAAACCCTGTGCTTATAGAGAGGAAATTGAATCGGGTGATGAGTAAATAGTGATGGGCCATGAGTGATGGGTCATGAGTAATGGGTGATTCATCTCATTACTCTTTACCATTCACTCTTTACTGTTCACTCTTGCGGTGATCGGTAAATGGTAATGGGTAAAGAGTGATGGGGGATGAGTGATGGAGAATTCATCTCATTACTCATTACTACTCACCCATCACTATATTGAAGTTATTTCTTTTTAAAGCGGCCCAGTCCCGGTGGCAGCCCCATGCCGCCCATACCAGGCATGCCCGGCATACCGCCCGCGCCGCCCATCATGCCCTGCATGCCGCTCATCATCTTACGCATACCGCCTTTACCGGACATCTTCTTCATCATCTTCTGCATCTGGGTAAATTGTTTAAGCAGTTTATTGACGTCTTGAATCTGCGTACCTGAACCGGCAGCAATACGGCGTTTACGCGAGCCTTTGATTAATTCAGGCTTAGCGCGCTCTTTTTTGGTCATGGAATTAATAATGGCTTCCATACGATTGGTGGTTTTATCATTAACCTGATTTTTAACCGCATCGGGCACCTGGCCCATGCCCGGCAGTTTATCCATCATACCGGCCATGCCGCCCATGCTTTTCATCTGCACCAGCTGTTCGCGGAAATCATCGAGATCAAAGCCTTTGCCTTTTTTAATTTTATTGGCCAGCTTTTCCGCTTTTTTCTTATCAACCTTATTTTCAATTTCTTCAATCAGGGAAAGCACGTCGCCCATGCCCAGAATACGGGAAGCGATACGGTCCGGATAAAAAGGCTCCAGGGCATCAATCTTTTCACCCATACCGATAAATTTAATAGGTTTGCCGGTAATATGGCGAATAGAGAGCGCCGCACCACCACGCGCATCACCGTCGGCCTTGGTTAAGATCACACCGGTTAAAGGCAGTGCTTCATTGAATGCCTGCGCGGTATTGGCAGCATCCTGCCCCGTCATCGCATCAACCACAAACAAGGTTTCTATCGGGTTGATCGCCTGATGCAGGTCTTTAATTTCATCCATCATCTCATTGTCGACGTGCAGACGACCCGCAGTATCGACAATAACGACATCAATAAACTGTTTTTGTGCATGGTCGATGGCAGCATTAGCGATATCAATCGGTTTTTGGGAGATATCACTTGGGAAGAACTCCACGTCCACTTCACCGGCCAGCGTCTCTAACTGCTTAATCGCGGCAGGACGATAAATATCGGCACTCACTACCAGCACTTTTTTCTTATCACGATTTTTCAGTAAACGCGCCAGTTTGGCTACCGAGGTTGTTTTACCCGCCCCCTGCAGACCCGCCATCAGCAAAATGGCCGGTGGTTGTGCAGCCAGGTTTAATGATTCATTAACCTCACCCATTGCCACTTCAAGTTCACTTTGCACAATTTTTAGAAATGCCTGCCCCGGGCTTAAACTTTTAGCAACTTCCTGACCTACCGCACGCTCTTTAATGGCTTTAATAAAATCACGGACAACAGGTAACGCCACATCTGCTTCCAATAAAGCCATGCGCACTTCACGCAGAGTATCTTTAATATTGTCTTCGTTTATACGTCCTTTGCCACTGATGTTTTTCAGGGTTTTCGACAGTCGATCGGTTAAATTCTCAAACATGCTCAGCTCTCGTTGCTAAAAAATAAAATTATAGTATGCGATTATACGCAATTATGGTAATGCAAAATAGTCTTAACTTCTGATCAACTTAGTGAATAAAGCAGATAAGTGGTGTTTTAAGCATAGCGCAGGCTGTATAATTACCTTATTAGGATCACTAACTTTAATTATGCAGGGTGATATGGATTATTTGCTGTTAATTTGTAGCTTTTTTTATATAGTCGCGGGCAGCCTGGCCGTTATCAAGTTTATTTCACCGGCTAAAGCCGTTGCTAACTATTTTGCTCCTACTGCTACTCTGGCATTGGCAAGTCATGGCTATTGGTTAGGCGAGCATTTATGGCTGGTTAGCGGCCTGGATTTATCGATCTTCAATAGCCTCTCTTTGCTGATCTTTATTATCGCCCTGCTGTCCACACTCGCCAGCGCACGGATTAAAACTGGCGTATTACTGCCTGTCGTCTACACCTTTACCGTGCTGCACTTACTGGTCAGCGCTTATTTGCCGGGCAGTTTTATTATGCAGATCGAAAGCCACCCGCAAATTGCCGTGCATATTCTATTTGCCCTGCTGGCCTACTCAATACTAACCATGGCGATTCTCTTTGCGCTGCAGTTTACCTATCTTGACTACCGCTTAAAAAAACGTCAGTTACCCTTGACGAAAATCAATATGCCGCCGCTCATGACCCTGGAAAAAAGTCTTTTTCAAATTATTCTTATTGGTTTTCTGTTATTAAGCAGCGCACTGCTGACCGGTTTTATTTTTGCCGATGATATGTTTGCACAGGGTAAAATATATAAAACTCTGCTCGCCATTATTGCCTGGATTATCTATGCCATCTTATTATGGGGCCACTTTGCCAAAGGCTGGCGTGGCCGTTTTGTTATTTACATCACTATTATCGGCTCGTCATTATTAACCCTGGCTATTTTAACCGCCACTTTATACGGCCATTAAGCCTGCTAAGCGTCAGCAGAGGCTGTCGATTTGCTTATTCGCAGCGAGGTTAATGAGATAACTTGCTGAGTTTTGCATCTTAGGGTAGATTGCACATATACCGTTCTACTTAAATGCAAGAGGATACCTTGAACGACATTCCAACCAGTGCCTTACTGATCACACTCGTTCTTTTAATTGTGATTTCAGCTTATTTTTCAAGCTCTGAAACCAGCATGATGTCACTTAACCGTTATCGGTTACGGCACCTTGCTAAAGATAAAAATAAAGTCGCGATTCGTGTTGAAAAACTGCTCAATAAACCGGATAAATTAATCGGCCTGATTCTAATCGGTAACAACCTGGTTAATATTGTTGCCTCGGCATTGGCCACCATTATCGGGCAACGTTTATTTGGTGATGCCGGTATTGCCATTGCCACCGGTATACTGACTCTGGTGATTTTAATCTTTGCCGAGGTCACACCGAAAACACTGGCCGTGCTTTACCCGGAAAAAATAGCCTTTCCCAGCTCATTTATATTACGTCCATTACAAAAGCTGCTCAGCCCCTTAGTCTGGCTGATTAACGGCTTTTCTAATACTTTATTGCGTATCTTTGGTATTAATGTCACCCCGGAAAGTAATGATGCCCTGTCCAGCGATGAGTTGCGCTCTGTCGTACATGAGGCAGGCAGTATGATCCCGGCTCATCACCAACAGATGTTATTAAGCATACTCGAGCTTGAGCAGGTCACCGTCGATGAGATCATGGTGCCGCGTAATGATATTGCCGCCATTGATATCAATCAGGATTGGGACACTATCCTTAAGCAGTTAAAACACCGTACTCATACCATGACGCTGCTCTACCGCGACAGCATTGACGATGCGATCGGTTTTATTCACGCCCGCGACTCGCTGATCACTTTATTAAAAGAGGAGTTCACCAAAACGACACTGCTGCGCAGTGTACGGGAATTGTATTTTATTCCTGAAGGGACTCCCTTAAATACCCAGTTGATTAAGTTTCAATTGAATAAAGAGCGCATCGGTCTGGTTGTCGATGAATATGGTGATATTCAAGGCTTAGTGACGCTGGCCGATATTTTAGAAGAGATTGTCGGAGACTTTACTACCACTCATGCACTGCCGAGCTCACAGGAGATCCATCGCCAGCATGATAACTCCTATATTATTGAAGGCAGCCTGGGAATCCGCGATATCAATAAAGAGATGGGCTGGACACTGCCCACCGACGGGCCAAGAACACTCAACGGCTTAATTATTGAATATTTGGAAGAGATTCCGAGTGCAAAAATCAGCGCCCGCATCTGCGGTTATCCGATGGAAATTCTGGAAGTGGAAAACAATATGGTTAAGCTGGTAAAAGTCATGCCGCACTTATACAGTGAGCAGGAAGACTAAAGGGCTTGCGGCTGTCAGCTTGCGCTGCCAGCCGCTAAGCGAATACTTATAAGCTCTTCAGCTGCTCTTCACTCAGGGCAATCTCTTCATTTTTATTAATACTGATACCGGCATCAATAATAGCTTGAGCAATAGCCTGTGCTTCAGTTAAAGAGTGCATCGCATAGGTGCCGCACTGATACTCATTCAGCTCAGGAATATCACTTTGCTGCTTAACGGCCAACACGTCGCGCATTGCAGCCAACCAGGCATCCGCCACCTGCGCTTCTGAAGGCGCACCAATTAAACTCATATAGAACCCGGTACGGCAGCCCATAGGTGAAATATCGATGATTTCAACGCTGTCGCTGTTTAAGTGGTCACGCATAAAACCAGCATAAAGGTGCTCCAGTGTATGAATGCCTTTCTCAGACAAAATATCTTTATTAGGGGCAGTAAAACGCAGGTCAAATACTGTGATCGTATCTTTTCCCGGTGTCTGCATCGTCTTGGCGATACGCACCGCAGGGGCTTTCATAATAGTATGATCTACAGTAAAGCTATCGAGTAACGGCATTCTTTTTCCTTTATCTTAATTTGAACAGGTAAGCACTATTCTAGCACCCTCTAAGCTATTTTAGTCAATAATATTGCTGCAGATCAAACTCGCTGTCGGTTTTCTGCCAGTAGCTGATGAATTTGTAGAGGTGAATGTGAAGGTCAGCTGCGAGTAGCGAGTAATGAGTGATGGGTGATGAGTGATGGGTGATGAGTGATGGGTGATGAGTCCTCGCGGCGAATCGATGTCGAGATCGTGGCCGACCACGCGCGGCTGCC
>JBFGZH010000052.1:0-12666 GCA_041586895.1 Psychromonas sp.
CCGGTGGTGATCATTATGTCAGTAATGATATTTGGTGGCCTGTGGGGGTTCTGGGGGGTGTTTTTTGCTATCCCGCTGGCAACCTTGGTCAAAGCGGTCTTAAATGCCTGGCCAAGCCGTGAACAATTAAAGGATTTGGAAGAAAATAATAAGTAGGCCCTGGTAAAAAGGGCGCGAGGCCCTTTTTATGGTTAGCTGCGTAGGTAATCTAAAACAACTTGGTGATGATCTTTGGTTTTGAACTTATCAAAAACTTTTTCAATCTTGCCCTGCTCATCAATAAGAAAACTGATGCGATGAATGCCGTCATATATTTTGCCCATAAACTTTTTCTCCCCCCAGACACCAAAGGCATCTGCTACGGCATGATCTTCATCGGAGAGTAATGGAAAGTTAAGTTCTTTTTTCTCAACAAAGCGCGCCAGCTTTTTCACCGGATCCGGGCTGATACCGTAAACCAGCGTATTCAGCTCTGCAAGCTCAGCTTTTACGTCACGCAAAGCACATGCCTGAGTTGTACAACCCGGTGTTAATGCTTTCGGATAAAAATACACTAAGACTTTTTTTCCTGCTAAATCCTGTAGCGAAATGTTGTTGCCCTGATCATCCTGCAGAGTAAATAAAGGGGCTTTATCCCCAGCGACTAATCGTTTCATAGCTCTCTCTTATTGTTGTAGTTTAATGGGGCTTATAAAACCTTTTGGCTTTAAAGCCAGTAAATCACAGTTTATATTATCTATCACTTGCTCTGCAGTATGGCCTAATAAGGTAGCACTTAAACCAGAGCGTCCGACCGTGCCGAGAATAACTAGTTCAGCGTCAATTTCCTCAGCGACGGCACTGATCACGTCTTCAGGAAGCCCCTGTTGAAGGTGCGTTTGCTGCTTCGGAATGTTATAAGTCTGCGCGTACTCATTTAATGTTTTCTGGTGGAATGACTGTAAACTGTCTTCATAATTGACCGGATCAAACTCGGGCAATTCGAGCATAATATTCATTGGCGGACTTGGATAGGCATTAACAATATGAATATTGGCACTGAGCATGGCGGCCATTGCCTTGGCTTCACTGAGTATTGCCTGATTAAGCTGATGATGATCTTCATCTTGAATACTCTTGCAGTCGATAGCGCAGAGAATATTGCCATTTGCAGGCCACTGGTGATGTTTAACCAATAATACCGGAACCGGACACTTTCTTAATAAATTCCAATCCGTCGGGGTAAATAAAATGGCACTGAATTTGGAATGCGGGTGAGTTGATTTGATCACTAAGTCATAGTTATCTTTTAACACTTCAATAATGGCGGCCTGAAAAGGTCTATGATGCCAGATAACCAAGGTGTTTAGCTGCAAGCCTTTTTCCTGATAAGGCAAGGCTAAAGTATTCAACCACTCCTGGTTCTCTTTAACAACAACGCTGCGCATTGTTTGCCGTTCCTCAGCTGAGCTTAGTGAGGTCATTTCATAGCTAAGATCATAACAACACAAAAACAGGGTTATCTTTGCCCCTTTTTCTTTTTCAGCGATATCAACAGCACGCTCAAGTGCAGGTTGCGAATCTTTAGTAGGGTCGATAAAAACTAAAATATTACTATATTTAAGCATGGTAGCTCCCTGATGGAGAATAAGAAGATACTTATAATTTAGATCAGATGGCTAAAAATCGATAGCCTTTCCGAGCTGAAAAGGCTATTTACTAGAGAAGGGTCTCAGAACAGCAGGGCGGTTTAGTCTTTTTTCTTTTCGCCAGCCATTTCCGCTAACATTGCTTCATCTAAAATACTGATATATTTGCCTTTTACAGCTATCATCTGACTCTTTTGAAAGCGCCCTAAAAGGCGGCTGATGGTTTCTACGGTCAGCCCCAAGTAGTTACCAATATCACCACGGGTCATCGCCAAGCGGAATTCTCGCGGAGAAAAACCACGGGAGGCAAAACGCATGGACAGATTATGAATAAAAGAAGCGAGGCGCTCTTCTGCATTTTTCTTTGATAGCAGCAAAATCATATTCTGATCGCTGATAATCTCCGTGCTCATCATGCGTAAAATCTGCTGCCTCAGCTTCGGCATGGTAGTCGAAAGCGTATCAAGCGTATCGTACGGAATTTCACAAATCATCGCAGTTTCCAGGGCTTGAGCGAAGCTTGGATGTATTCCTGAGCTGATACCATCAAAACCAACTAAATCTCCGGCAAGGTGAAAGGCGGTGATCTGCTCGTCACCCTGCTCGGTAATTGTATATGACTTCAGTGTACCGGAACGGATGGCGTACAGGCATTTCATCTCCTGCCCCGCTTTAAATATTTCCTGACCTTTTTGAATCGGTTTTTTACGCTCAATAATTTGATCTAAGCGCTCCAGTTCAGTCTCATTTAGTGAGTAAGGAATACATAACTGATTAATGCTGCAGTCCTGGCAATGAATTCCACAACCGGCAGTTTGAATACGATTTGTATTGCTTTTTTCCATAGTTTTCTGTTTTCCAATTTTGACTTAAATCAATATTAACATTATTTAAAGTCGCTTTGAATGTTTTCCATAAATATTGTATCAATCTATTTAAGGTAGCATCTAAGGTTTTATATTGATTGGAAAATTAACTACAAATAAACAGTGATGGAGCGGAATAACAGCTCTAATTTATTGCAAAAAATGCTTTTTTAGCAGTTTATCGACAGAGATCCAGCCTGCACCCCAGACAATATTGATAAGAAGCATTAACCCCCATAGCTGATGATCGTAGAAACCGCGATCCCAGAGCAGAGGGTAGGAAATAACCGCCGTTATATTAAAAACAAATAAAATGGCGGCGATAGGTCGAGTCAGCAGCCCGAGTACTAGAAAGACGGGTAAGGTTAATTCTGCCGCTGTTGCTAAATAAGCCGCCAATTCCCAGGGGATAAAGGGTACTTGGTACTCCTCTTGAAAAAGGTATAAGGTGCTGTCCCAGGTGGTGATTTTTAAATAGCCGGATTTAAAAAAAACACTGGCGACCCAAAGACGCGTGAATAGCAACAGCAATGGCGTGAAATAGCAGTGCATTTTTTTCACGGCCTGCTGGTATAAAGAGAGTAATTTGCTCATACATTTTCCTCGATAGTAAAGTCGTTAATTAAGCCTTTTTCTATTAGCTCAGGTAAAAATGGTTGTAAATTGCTCGCCGTTATTTCACTCAAGGTACACTGCCGGTGGATTTTCTGCAGCAGGGTGAACTCATTTTTGCTTAAGGCGATCAGCTCAACACGAAAATCCGCGTGCTTTTTCAGCGCCATATAACAAGCTTGATTTAAATCTGTTGCCTGTATGCTGTTATTAACCATCATTTGATATAGCCGTTGAATATTCTGCTCGCTGTGAAAGAGGCTGAGTTGTGACGGCAGTTGTAATCGAATCGCGGCAAACAGTTGCTCAGGGACAGCGGCAAGGCGCTCAATATCTAATTGTTTGTTTTCCTGGTTAAGGTTAGCGGTTTGCTCTAACAACCATTCGAAACGCGCCATTTCAGCAATATAAGGCAGGCTTTGCAGTTGCGGCAAAGTATGCAGATAGGCACTAAAACCATCGCCATAACTGATAATATTATTTTCCCGAGGGGGCTGGCGAAGAATAAACTCCCTGGCGACGCTATTGAAAAAGTCTTCGCCCACTAGCGCTAAGGTATGCGGGTAAGTGGCGGCAAGTGCTTCGCTGACTCCGATGACAAAATTATTGCGGTAGAGCTGCAATAAATCATCACCACTGAATGCCTGTTTTTCCTGAATTTCATTGCTGATCAGGGTGTTTTGATAGCGTAGTGCTTGAGTAAATAGCTGTTGCAGCTTGTTAAGCTTCACTATTATCGCCTCCATCGACTCCCTGGCGGAGCATGTTAGCTTTATCGTGTTCAGCGAGCAGTGTTTCCAGTGCGGGAATATTTGTATCCCATTCAATTAAGGTCACGGCGCTGCTATTGGTGCTGCTGAGATAACACCTGTAGATATTCCAAACCTCCTCGCTGACCAAGGTGCTGTGGGTATCAATTAAAAGGGTACTGCCATTAATCTGCTTTTCACTAAACCCTGCCAGATGGATCTCCTGCACTCTTTGTGGATCAATCCTATGCAAGTATTGTGTTATTGAAAATTGATGATTGCGGGCACTGACATAAACATTATTAAGATCCAGGAGTATTGCGCAGCCCGATTGTTTGGCTATTTCATTGATAAATTCGGCTTCGCTCATATCGCTGTTTTTATACTGCAAATAGGAGGAGGGATTTTCAATCAGTATCTGCCGCTGCAGGTAGTCTTGAACCTGGTTGACATTATTGATAAAGCAGGACAAAGCCTCTTCAGTATAAGGGATAGGTAACAGATCGTTAAAAAACTGCCCCTGCAGTGAACTCCAACTTAAATGGTCGGAGACTAATGCCGGTTGAAAGCGATCCACTAACTGCTTGAGTTTGTGCAGATGCGGGCGACTGACTGGTTCACTACTGCCAAGTGATAAACCAATGCCATGAAAGCTCAACGCATAGGACTCGGCAAGCTGCTGCAGATAAAAATGATTTTTACTGTGCGGGTTGAAATAGTTTTCGCTGTGTATTTCTAAAAAGCCAACATCAGGCAAAGAAGATAAAATCGTCTGGTAGTGAGGGGCGCGTAATCCGATTCCAACAGCTGCTGTATTGATTGTTTTCATACAAAGCCCCTTATAAACAAACAGGTAGAGAGTAAGGGAGTCTCCTCCCTATTTAGCGCTAAAATATTAAGACTCTTTAGGTGTTAAGCTGCCTCCCGCTAATTTTTCACATAGACCCTTTGGTACTGCAACAAAGGCATCACCTTGATTATCGACCTTTGAGGTACCGGCGCATGAGCTGCTTTTCGTTGCACAGTCATTTTGTCCGGCCGCTGCGACGCCATAACATTTCTCTTTACCAGCCGCCATTGCCGGTGTTGAAATAAGTGCACCGCCTACAGCAATAAGTGTTGATACAGTCGCAGCTAAAGCAAGATTTGAATTTTTCATAACGGATCCTCTGATAAAAAATAAAAATAAATAAGCATAGTGGCTACGCTTAGTTGTGGTCATCAATAATAGATACCGAGGAAAGGGGAAAAAAATTTCACAAAATAGGGAAATAAATTTAACTTTTTATTAACAAGATCCAACTGTCTGCTTGTTTGAACACTTGTTTAAAAGAGGAGGGCTGTTTGGCAGGCACAAAAAAAGGTGCTTAAAAGCACCTTTAATGAGTTACTAAGGGGTTGCTTAAATATTGTGTAAAATCGCATCAACCGATGATTTTGCATCACCTAATAACATTTCAGAGTTCTCTTTAAAGAACAGTGGGTTTTGTACGCCGGCATAACCCGCGCCCATTGAACGTTTAAAGATAACCACCTTTTCTGCTTCCCAGACACTTAAGACCGGCATACCAGAGATAGGCGTACCTGGCTCATTCGCTGCCGGGTTAACAGTATCATTGGCGCCGATAACCAGTACCACATCAGTTTCAGGGAAATCATCGTTGATTTCATCCATCTCTAATACGATATCGTAGGGTACTTTAGATTCCGCTAATAATACGTTCATATGGCCTGGTAAACGACCCGCTACAGGGTGGATACCAAAACGGACATTTTTACCTTTAGCACGCAGTTTCTGCGTCAATTCAGCAACCGGGTATTGTGCCTGTGCAACCGCCATACCGTATCCTGGTACGATAACGATGTTTTTAGCGGCAAGTAGAGAATCAGCAACTTCCTGCGAGCTTGTTTCATAGTGCTCGCCATATTCACTGTCACCTTGGGCAAACTCTTCGTTGCCGAAACCACCCAGGATAACGCTGACAAATGAACGGTTCATTGCCTTACACATAATGTAAGAAAGAATTGCACCACTTGAACCCACTAATGCACCTGTGATGATTAACAGGTCATTGGCTAGCATGAAACCTGTTGCTGCTGCTGCCCAACCCGAGTAGGAGTTGAGCATAGAAACTACAACCGGCATATCAGCACCACCAATGGATGCCACTAAGTGCCAACCGAATGCTAATGCAATCACTGTCATAATGATTAATGCGCTTAGGCCTAGATCACCGCTTACAAAGCTCACTAGTAACAGTGCAGAAGATGTTACAGCTGCAATATTGATCCAGTTTTTGCCCGGCAGTGATAATGCTGCGCTATTAACTTTACCGCTAAGCTTGCCGTAGGCAACAATAGAGCCGGTAAAGGTAACGGCACCGATAAAGATACCTAGGAAGACTTCTACATCATGGATCGTTTTGGTCGCACCGACTAACACGTCGTGATCCAGGTATGAGTTGAAGCCGATAAAAGCAGCTGCCAGACCAACAAAGCTGTGCAGTACGGCGATTAGCTCAGGCATTGAAGTCATTTCAACTTTCAGTGCTAAACGCACACCGATACCCGCACCTACAGCCATGGCAATAGTGATATAACCCAAGCCGGAAACTTGTGCGCTGGCAATGGTTGCAAAAACAGCAATGATCATACCGATAATGCCGAACAGGTTACCGCGTTTGGCGCTTTCCTGGCTGCTTAAGCCGCTAAGACTACCGATAAACAGTATGGCTGCAATAATATATGCAGCAGTAATTAATCCTTGAGACATGCTTATTTATCCTTCTGGAACATTTTCAACATACGATGAGTAACGGTAAAACCGCCGACGATGTTAATTGTCGCGATCAGTATCGCAATCGTAGATAATATAGTAACAATTGTATTGTCACTACCGACTTGCAGCAGGGCACCGATAATGATGATACCACTGATGGCGTTGGTCACACTCATAAGCGGAGTATGTAAAGAGTGGGCAACATTCCAAACCACACCGTAACCGACAATACATGCCAGCATAAATACGGTAAAGTGAGCAAGGAAGTCTGTTGGAGCAACACTTGCTAACCAGCCGAATAAGCCAGCGGCAACCACTGCCAGAGCAGGCTTAAGCCATTTGTTCGGCTCTTTTTCTTCAACCACAACAGCTTCTTGCGCAGTTTCTGCTTTCGCAGCAGGTGCGGCACTTACTTTAATAGCTGGTGGTGGCCAGGAGATCTCGCCCTCTTTAATAACAGTGGCACCACGAATAACTTCATCTTCAAAGTCGATATTGATGGTGCCGTCTTTGTCTTTACAAAGCAGTTTCATCAAGTTAACTAAGTTTGTCGCGTAGAGCTGGCTTGATTGTGTTGGCAGACGGCTTGGAAGGTCTGTGTAACCGATAATTTTGACACCGTTTTCCGTCTGGAAAATTTCATCTTTAACGGTTAATGCGGCATTACCCCCAGCTTGTGCTGCCAGATCAACAATGACGCTGCCGTCTTTCATTGACGCGATCATCTCTTTTGTGATCAGCAGTGGAGCAGGTTTACCCGGAATAAGGGCCGTGGTAATGATAATATCGACATCTTTAGCCTGTGCCGCTATCATTTCTGCCTGTGCAGCCTGATAACCTTCACTCATGGTCTTCGCGTAACCGTCAGAGCTGACTTCTTCCTCTTCCTCATAGTCAACGACCAGGAATTCAGCGCCCATACTTTCAACTTGCTCTTTTACTTCAGGGCGAGTATCAAAGGCGCGCACAATCGCACCTAAACTACCGGCAGCACCGATAGCAGCAAGACCGGCAACACCTGCACCGATAATCAGTACTTTTGCTGGTGGCACTTTACCCGCGGCAGTAATCTGTCCGGTAAAGAAACGGCCGAATTGATTAGCGGCTTCAACCACTGCGCGGTAACCGGCAATATTAGCCATTGAGCTTAATGCATCAAGGGCCTGAGCACGCGAAGTACGCGGCACAGAGTCCATCGCAATAACGCTGACTTTTTTAGCGGTTAGTTTGGCAAGTAATTCGGGGTTCTGCGCTGGCCAAATGAAACTGACTAAGGTTGCCCCTTCTTTTATCTGTGCAATTTCAGTGTCGCTAGGTGCATTCACTTTAAAGATAATATCTGACTGCCAGACTGAATCGGTATCAGTGGTAATTTCTGCACCTGAGTCCTGGTAAGCTTGATCAGAAAAGCTGGCTGCTGTTCCTGCGTTTGTTTCTACAAGAAAAGTGAAACCTTGTTTGATTAGTAACTCAACTGTATTTGGAGTTGCTGCAACACGGTTTTCATTTTCTTGGATCTCTTTAGGTATACCTATCTGCATAGTAAGTCCATGATCGCTAGTTATTATGAATGGTCAATTTTACGTACAATAAAAATGGAAAAATAGATCTGGATCATTTTCGCCATCTATATCTACGTCTTTGTATTTAAATTATTTATCTTCTTTTGTGGTCTTTGTAATCCATTGTACATCCTTGTTTTCCTTTGTCGTAAGTACAACAAAAAAATAACGATTCTAAGAGTGTCGATATATTTTCAGTTTTATGACAACAAAGGTTCAAGCAACAAATTCTAGAGAATAAATACACTGAAGGCTACTGCTTTAAGAGGATAAATCTGCGCTTTTTGCAACAATCTGGTTATTTGATATAGCAATATCCTATATCAAATGCATGATTACCAAGTTTGTGGTTATTAATTCTCATTAATATCTGCAAATGGAGGCGGGCAGCTAAAAGTAACGCGCGCGTTAGTAGTCGGGTGAGTCAAGGTGATATTGGCGGCATGCAGCGCCAGGCGTTGCGGTGAAAGTTGTTTACCCAAAGCATTGGCATAAAATTCATCGCCGATAATTGGATGGCCCAGCGCCTGCATGTGTACGCGTAACTGATGGGTGCGACCTGTTAATGGTTTTAAACAAAGCAGGGTGGTTTGTTTTTCCCGTGTTATCACCTGCCACTCTGTTTGTGAGCTTTTGCCCTGGGCAAAGTCGACAATCTGCCGCGGCCTGTTTTCCCAATCACAACGGAGCGGCAGATCAACTAATCCGCTGTCTTTTTCAATAATACCTTCAACGCGGGCATAATAAGTTTTATCAATAACCTTCTGCTGAAACTGACGTCCGAGATGGCTCTGCGCAGATTTTCGTAACGCTAACACGATAATCCCGGAAGTGGCTAAATCCAGGCGGTGTACCACACAGGCGTCTGGCCAGACCCGCAGCACGCGCACTGCTAAACTATCCCAATGCTTCTTTTCTCTCCCGGGCACACTTAATAAACCTGCCGGTTTATTCAAAACAACAATATCTTCATCTTGATAAATAATATCCAAGTAGGGGGTTTGTGGCGGATGGTAAACAAAATTGGGCATAATAAAATCGGCTGTAAAGCTAAAAGGCTATAAGGTAACAAAGCAGACAGCTGTTGGCTATAGGCTGCCTGCTTATACGAGTAATGAGTAATGAGTAATGAGTAATGAGTAATGAGTAATTAGTGGTCAGTTTACTCTTTACCGTTCACTCATCACTGAGTTTTAAGATTGCGTTGAAACAATAAAACGAATGGCATCTAGCTTCAATTGGGTTTGATCTAATATCTGTTCAAACTCAGCTTGCTGATCGCGCAGGTGTTGAATTTCATCTTCACGAATATTCGGATTGACTGCCTGTAATGCCTGTAGCCGCTCAAGCTCCTGCTGCAGGGTTTGTTGCATCTCCTGTTTGGCTGCAAGGATAATATCAGCCATTAAGGATTGTGCCGCCGGTAGAGAGTCTTTAATTAATTGATGAATTAACGCTTGTGATGCATTGGCAATTTTACGGCTGATATGGCGGTTAACCGCGCTTAATTGGCGATTAAAACTGTCAAAAGTAACATTTTGTCCTAAATCCCGCGCATTTTTGTCGAGCAGCAGGCGGATCGGCGTGGTCGGCAGGAAGCGGTTTAGCTGGGCATTATCGGTATTCACTGCTTCAACCACATAAATCAGCTCCAGGAAAGTGGATGCCGCCGGCAGTGAGTTGTTTTTAAGAATAGCGACCGAGGTTGTGCCGGTATCAGAGCTTAAGATCATCTCCATGCCGCCACTGATCATCGGGTGTTCCCAGCTCAGGTATTGCACATCATCGCGGCTTAACGCGGTCTGACGGTTAAAGGTGACGGTTGCCCCTTCGTCACTTAACCCCGGAAAGTCTGATGTCAACATATGCTCGGTCGGGCGAAGTACCAGGCAATGCTCGCTCTGATCTTCCTGCTGTACACCGACCACATCAAACAGCTGCAGTGCAAATTGAGTGAAGTCCGGCTGTTGATCGATTTCAGCTAAATCATCAAGTAATTGGTTGGAATGTAAAAGACCGCTGGAATTGATTTCCAGCAGTTTATCGCGTCCCTCTTCGAGCTGTTTTTTAAGCTGCTCATTTAAACTGCGGCTGCTCTGGAGTAACTTGTTAAATTCACCGTTATCATTTTCACCTGTCGCCAGCAGTTGAATCAGATCTTCTTTGACGGCTTCATAAACGCTATGGCCCGTCGGTGTGGTTTGCGT
This sequence comes from Psychromonas sp., assembly GCA_041586895.1. Classification (GTDB taxonomy): domain Bacteria; phylum Pseudomonadota; class Gammaproteobacteria; order Enterobacterales; family Psychromonadaceae; genus Psychromonas. Next base: position 10,404 of record JBFGZH010000052.1, read on the forward strand.
AAAGGCTGATAAACCCTGCTCATACCAATGCTGCAGAAATTCCTGCGAGGTATCCTTTAAGTAAGGAGTGTAAATTTGGATATCACAACGCTGACCAATCCTGTCCAGGCGGCCGATACGTTGCTCAAGCAGATCCGGATTAGTCGGTAGATCAAATAACACCAGCTGGTGCGCGAACTGAAAGTTACGTCCTTCAGAGCCTATCTCTGAGCAGACCATGACCTGTGCGCCATCCTCGCTTTCAGCAAAGTAGGCGGCGGCTTTATCGCGCTCAATCAGTGATAAGCCTTCATGGAAAACGGCCACTTTAATCGCTTCGCGTGTACGCAGCGCTTCTTCAATGGCCAATGCCGTTTTTGCCTGCGCGGCAATAATTAATATCTTTTCATCTTTTAACTGTTTGCAGAGATCAATTAACCAGTTGATGCGCGGATCAAACTGGCACCATGAGTTACTCTCTTCACCTTCAAACTTCTGATAGATCTGCTCCGGATAAAGCGCGGTAAATGCCTGCTCCTCCAGAGTACCAGAAGGAAGCATTTTTGATACCTTAAGGGCGGTTTTATATTGCTCCGGAAGAGGCAGGGCAATGGATTTCAGGTTGCGCTTTGGAAAACCTTTAATGGCGCTGCGCGTATTGCGAAATAACAGCCGCCCGGTACCGTGGCGATCTAAGAGATTACTGATTAATTCATTTTGTGACTTTTTCCGTTCGCTCTGAGCCAGGCTCTGATCGTCAATCACATTGAGTAACGGCTGTACATCCTGCTCATCAAGCAGATTTGTAATACTGTTTTTGGCCTGATCAGAAAGTTGTTGATTATCAAGCAACTGGTTAACGGCATCGACAACAGGTTTGTAGCCTTTTTCTTCATTTACAAAGGTTTGATAATCGAAGAAGCGGCTTGGATCAAGGAGGCGCAGACGCGCAAAATGACTTTCATGGCCTAATTGGTCCGGGGTTGCGGTTAACAATAAAACGCCGGGAACTTCATTGGCTAAGGCTTCTATCACTTGATATTCGCGGCTTGGTTTTTCCTGATCCCAAATGAGATGGTGTGCCTCATCGACAATTAACAGATCCCAATCCGCTTCCAAAGCGTGTTCAAAATGTTTTTTCTTGCGCAGCAGATTGATACTGCAGAGAACTAACTGTTCGGTCTCAAAGGGATTGACAGCATCCAGGTAGGCTTCATTACAGCGTTCATCATCAAAAATACTAAAGTGCAGGTTAAAACGACGCACCATCTCAACCAGCCACTGGTGCTGCAGGTTTTCCGGCAGGACGATTAATACCCGTTTTGCTCGACCTGTTATCAGCTGCTGATGGATAATCAAACCGGCTTCAATGGTTTTACCAAGACCGACTTCATCGGCTAATAAAATACGCGGTGCATGACGTTTACCCACTTCTTCGGCAATATAAAACTGGTGTGGAATCAGATCCACGCGTGGGCCAAGTAAGCCGCGCAAATTCGATTTTTGCTGCTGGTGTTGATTGGTTAACGCTTTATAACGTAAGACAAAGCGGTTAAATTTATCAATTTGTCCGGCAAACAGCTTATCTTGTGGTTTATTAAATTTAATAAAATTATTTAAAAAGGTTTCTTTTAATTGGCAAATTTCGCCGGTGTCAACGCGTGTACCTATATAGGTGAACAGATTATCGGCTTCACTGACTTCACTGACTAATAACTTCCATTCATCATGGCTAAGTATTTCATCACCTACATTAAAACGAACACGGGTAATAGGGGCCTCTTCGATAGAATAAAGGCGTTGTTCTCCTGATGCTGCAAATAGTAGGGTTAGCATACGGCCTTCAATTGCTACGATTGTGCCTAGCCCTAACTCTGATTCAGCATCACTGATCCAACGTTGACCCAAAGAAAATGTCATAAAATACCACTCAAAATAAAACGGAAAAAAGAAAGGGCGCTATGTTACCTAAATCGTCTCACAAGGTGCTAGTCATAAAACAATAAAATTTGTATTTATATAGCGTTTACGGGTAGACAATAGTTTGCAAATCTTTTGAAGCCGTTTTTTAACGAACCTTGCATATAAATGAAGAAATTTTAAATTTGTTTATAAAGTAATCGGTCAGTTTTTTTTTGTAAATAAACGCTTGCCAATGATCGCGCAATCTCTATAATGCGCATCCACAGACACGGGGCATCACGCAAGTGAGCCGGTGACTGAAAGCTCTTTAACAATTTAATCAAACAATCTGTGTGGACATTCATTGTTGATATGATTTCAA
>JBFGZH010000053.1:0-12649 GCA_041586895.1 Psychromonas sp.
CTGAAGTTGCTGCCGCTCTGCCGCGCTTCTCGTTTACCCCGCGCAGTAAAATAAGGCCGAGAATAAAAAAGCTCAGGGTCGAGAGGATTGCGAGTCGATGATCGCCGCCGGTCATATAGTTGATCAAGCCGTAGCTGAGCGGACCGACGATGGCGGCAAGTTTACCGGCAACACCCCATAAGCCGAAGAACTCGGCGCTGCGCGTTAGCGGAGTAAACAAACCTATTAATGCGCGTCCGGCCGACTGGCTTGCGCCCATTGCCAGACCGATCAGGTTGGCGGCTATCCAGACCATAATGGTCTGTTCTGACAGGCAGAGGATCAGTATTGCCAGGATCCAGATCGATAGGGTCACAGACAGTGTTCTGATCGAGCCGAGACGATCCTGCATAAAGCCGAAGATAAAGGCACCGCCAGCTGCGGTGATATTGACCACCATGATCAAGATAATGATCTCCTGCTCGTTCATTGCCATGACTTCCTTTGCATAGATAGCAGCTAAAACAATAACAGTGCTGATGCCGCATTGATAAACAGCCAGGGTAATCAGAAAGCGCAGCAGATCACGAAAGCGGGCTGCCTCCTGCAGCGTCTCCTTTAAGCGCTGCAAAGCATCTCCGGAAATAGAGCGGCTTATAGAGTCAGGGCAGGGCTGGGCACGTTCACGCAGCCACAAAAAGGTCGGGATAACGGCCACAGCAAAGATCGCGGCGACAATCAGCATGGTATCGGGTACAAACTGTTCAGCGCTCAGTCCGTTTTGTTGTGCCCAGCTGATATACAGCAGACAGATTCCCAGGGTCAGCAGACCGCCCAGGTAGCCGAGCCCCCAGCCATAACCGGATATTTTTCCCATCGTTTGCGGCGCGCTGATCTCGGGTAGAAAAGCGGCAATAAGATTTTCACCACTGGCAAACATGACATTGGCGATGATCACCAGCAGCATGGCGGAGAAAATAGTGCCGGATCCTGTGAGTGACAGTAACCCGGTAAAGAGCACACAGCCCAGGCTGGTTATCAGTAACATTTTCTTTTTAATGGCTAGTTGATCGGCAATGGCGCCAATAACAGGTGCGCTGCATAGGACAATGGCGTTGGAAATCGCGACGGCGAGGGTCCACAGAAAGGTCGCTGATTGTTGCGCAGAAGCAGCGATAACAGCGACGAAATAAGCGTTAAATACGGCGGTCATAACCACAGTGGTGTAGCCGGAGTTGGCAAAGTCGTACATCGCCCAGGAGAAAATCTCGCGGCGCTCGACTGGAAGCCGGGTGGTTGTGCTAAGCTGCTGCTGAGCACTCATCGTGATGAATCCGGCAGATCGGGCTCGCCGCAATGGCTGAGAATTTCTGCTCTGGCCTGATCCCTGAGGCTAAGCGCCGCATGCCAGTCGTTTCCCTGTGGGGGCAGCGGCTTACTGATTCTGATAGTGACCGCCCCTCGTCTTGGAAACAATGTGGTATCACGTAGTTTGGAGCGCGTTCCGCAGATGGTAATAGGTACGACAGGTAGGTGAGCATCGACCGCTGCAGTAAAAGCGCCCATATGAAACTCATGCAGTCCGGGCATACGGTATAGCGTACCTTCCGGGAAAAACAGTAGAGAGCGTTTTTTTCTGGCATTACTGGCGATACGCTGAGCATCGGCAATGCCCTTTTGTCTGTCAAAACGCTCGACAAATTCTGTGCCCAGGCGGGAAAGGAAAATACGGGCAAACATATTCTTTTGCAGTTCAGCCTTAGCGACGAAGCTGTAATCTATGGGAGCCGCTACCGTCATCAGCAGGCCATCGAGGTAACTGGCATGGTTGGCAACCAGAATGCAGGGACTATTTTCGGGCAGGTTTTCCCGGCCCTGAACCGTCAGTGGCGTAGCAGTCAATTTAAGCAGCAAACGTACGCCCAAACGGGTAACAGACCAGCACAGCTGGCGGTTGGGAAGGATGGCAATAATGCTCCATACCGGCAGCGAGAGAATCCCCAGTATTAGCCAGGCATAGCCGGCATAGAGTTGATCCGTCAGACTGCGGCGCAGGCTGTTCAGCGTTGCTTTAACGCCCCTTAGAGTCAGCCGTAACAGTTGCCACCACACGGCACGCTGGCGGCTGCCGAGCTCCCCCTGCTGATAGAGTTCACGGCTTGCTGCACGGCGAATCTTGCCGCTTGAGGTTTTAGGAATAGTGTGCGCCGGCGCCAGTACTATTTCGTCAGCCGCAGTGCCGAGCAGATCCTCGCTCAGCTGATTGATGCTCTGCTTGAGCTGGCGCAGCATAGCGGCGTCTGTCTCGCGGGTTTCCGCCAGTACGATCAGGCGTTCAGTGACACTGTGGCTGTCATGACAGGCAAATGCCGCGACACAGCCCTTGCGGATGCCCGGCACAGTGCTGACTTTTTCCTCCAGTTCATGGGGATAAATATTCCGTCCGCCACGAATGATAATATCTTTAAAGCGTCCGGTGAGAAACAGCTCTCCGCCGGCGAGATAAGCTCTATCGCCAGTATCCAGCCATTGACCGTGAAATAGTTGCCGGGTTTTTTCCGGATCGCGAAAATAGCCGCAGGTTGCCGATGGCCCTTTAAATTCCAGCCGGCCTTCTTCGCGCTCCGGGAGCTCCCGGCCGTTGTTGTCCAAGATGCGGATTTGATGATTCGGCAACGGCTGGCCCAGGCCGACTATCTGCAGCACATGCGTATCTTTACTGGTTGCCGGCAGTGCTTTGCCAAAGCGCTCCATTGGCTCGCGCTGGATCCTGTCGATTCTCGGCAGGCGTTCAGGCGGCGGGAAGGTCAGTCCCACAGAGCATTCAGCCAATCCGTAAGTGGGGGACATGGCCTCGGGACGAAACCCGTATTCGGCAAAACGCTCGCTAAAGTGCTGAATTGTATTGGCGCTGACCGGTTCAGCGCCATTCCAGGCCTGACGCCAGCAGCTCAGATCCAGCCCGTGCAGGTCTGCCGCGTCGATTTTGTTGAGACACAACTCATAGGCAAAATTGGGGGCGGGAGAGAGCGTGCCGCGATATTGGTGGATAGCCCAGAGCCAGCGTTGGGGTTTTGACAGAAACAGCAGTGGCGGCATGATCACCAGCGGTATACTGTGATACAGGCTGCCTAACCAGGCACCGATCAGGCCCATATCGTGGTAAACCGGCAACCAGCTGACAAAGATATCGCTCGAGCGCGCAGCAACAACCTCGCCCATCGCGCGCACATTGGCGAGCAGATTGTCATGGCTCAGGGTAACGCCCTTGGGGTTACCTGTGCTGCCGGAAGTGTATTGCAGAAAAGCAATATCCGAGCGTTTAGCAATACCGAGTTGCCGAGGAGGCACGGCTAACCTGAGTTCGGCTACCGTAAAAATTGCCTGTATAGTGGGAACGCTAAGCTGCAGCAGTCGCGATAGGGTTTTAGCTTCTTTAACGGTGAGCAGAAAGCGCACCTGGGCATTTTGCAGAATACGCGCATGGCGCTGCAGGTGATCTTCTATTTGCGATAGTCTTGCCGGCGGGTAAATAGGCACCGGAATACCTCTGGCCAGCAGTATGCCGAAAAAACTGTAAAAATAGTCGCCACTGGTAGGCAGCATAATCGCCACGGTTTGTCCCGCCTCCAGGCCCTGCTCAAGCAGGCCGGCAGCAATGCATTGAGCTTCTTTATAAAGCATTGCATGGCTGATTTCCTGCACTTTATCGGCACTTTCGTAGACGTAGAGATGCGGTCGTTGCGGATGATTTTCAACGTGCCAGGCCAGCACCTGCTGCAGGGTTTCTGCCTGCGCGGGAGCGGATTCGCTCTCTGCCAGCTGGATCTCTTTGATTAGCTGCTCTGGAATTTGCGCTGCACTCCGACTGGCGCTGCTCAGTATTTGCTGCAGGAGATCCCTCGGCGTTTCTATCAGCGCCAGCGTTTGTTCAGGCAGGGTGATGGAAAACTCCTTTTCAACCCGCTGTAGCAACTCGGCACGGGTAAGACTGTCGAAGCCCAGATCGCGGTCAAAATCACTGTCCAGGCGGGGAAAAACGCTATCTTTCTGCGCGCGATGCAACTCCTGCAGCAGCTTATAGATAATATCCAGCAACCTTTGTGCGCTTTGTTTAGGCTCCAGCTTAGGAGCAGGGGTATTGCCCGTCATAAGTCGTGTTTCCTGAGAAGATAGCGGCGGTTTTCTTGTCTCTGTTTACTAGTGTAGTCGTTAACAGGGGGATTGGTGCAGAGCTGGCAGTGAAAGGGCTGTATTTTCTGCTGCGCTGAGCTAAAGCTTTGCTTTTTGCTAAAAGAACAAGGCTTTAGAAGAAAAGCTTAATTTATCAGTAAAACCTTTTCCTATAGGGAGGGGTGGATGTCAAGCTAGCATAACGCATAACGCATAACGCATAACGCATAACGCATAACCCATTACCCATTACTCATTACCCATTACCCATTACCCATTACCCATTACTCATTACTCGTTACTCATTACTCATTACTCATTACTCGTTACTCGTTACTCTTTGCCCTTACCTGAAGAGAGCTTTTTAGCCAGCGCTTTTAATAAGGAGCTGTGTGTTTCCCGTAAGCCGGCAATCTTGCCGCTCATTTTAGGTGCGCCCTGCAAATCAAATAACTTCGGCACAGCAATGCGCTGCGAGCCGTAAATACCGGTATGGCCGCTGAAATAGTAGGCACAATAGCAGGCGATGGCAAAATACAGCATAAATTCAGCGCCAAACAGTTCAATGCCCATAATAGTGCACGCCAGTGGAGTGTTCGTTGCTGCTGCAAAGACAGCTAAAAAGCCCAGCGCGGCGAACAGATCGACAGGGGCGCCTAGTACCCAGGCCATGAAATTGCCTAAGGTTGCGCCGACAAAAAATAACGGTGTCACTTCGCCTCCTTTGTAACCTGCAGCAAGTGTAATGGCGGTCAGTGATAATTTAACTATCCAGCTGTACCACTCGGCTCCCCCTTCCTCAAAGGCGCTCATGATACTGACTCCGCCTTCGCGGACAGCATAAACGCCGAGGCCGATATAATCATGATTGCCGAGTAACTCGACGCTGGCAATCACAATCAGGCCGCCGATCACGACAATCAGGTAGGGATTTTTAAGGGTTGCCTTAAAAATATCTTTCAGTGCATGAGTTAATTCACCGAAAAGATAGCCGGCCAGGCCAAAAGCAACGGCAGCTAGTACCACCTTGGCCATCATCAGCGGGTCGATATTGACGGCATGCGAAAAGAAAGTGATCTGCTCTAGAAAATCAATCCGGTAATGGGTGTGGTGCGCGCCCCATGAGCTGCAGACAAAATCAGCTAAAATGGCGGCAAACAGCGCGGGAATGATCGCATCATATTTAATGCGGCCAATGGCCAATACTTCTAATGCGAAGATAGCGCCGGTTAGCGGAGTGCCGAATACCGCGCCGAAACCCGCCGCAACACCGGAAATCAAAATAAGCTTTTTATCCTGTTCATTGAGATTAAACCATTTGGCGAGCGTATGGGTTGCCGCGCCACCAATCTGTACCGCAGTCCCTTCGCGCCCTGCTGAGCCGCCAAAGAGATGGGTGATCACTGTGGTAATAAGCACCAGCGGTCCCATGCGCGCAGGAATGCCGGCACCTGGCTGGTGAATTTCATCCATGATAAGATTATTACCCGCTTCTGAGTTTTTACCCAGGTTTCTGTACAGGTAAACAATGGTTAGGCCGGCAAAGGGCAGCAGGTAGATAAGCCAGTCATGGGCGACACGAGTTTGTGTCGCCAGGCTTAAAGCCCAGAGAAAAAAAGCATTAAGCGAGCCGACAAGCACGGCAACAGGGATAATAAGCAGCGTCCACTTTAAAATGTGGACAAAAATTCTCGGGTTGGCACTTAGAGGGTGGGGCATAGTTATTTTTCATCTGAGTGGTTAGTGGCCAGAATATATCCTGGGCCTGATTATTACAAAATGAGGACTTAACATCATCCGTCATCATTAAAACAAAAAACAAGCCGCGGCTTGTTTTTTTGTGGGCGAAAATAGTTTACTGTTTCGCTTCTTTTAATGGCAGTATGGCCGAGATAACCACTACAGCAAAAATGAGTGCGTAAATAGAAAAACTGACGATTAACCATTGCGGCATAGAGTAGCCGAGAAACTGCCAAACGATATCGGCACAATCACCCGTCGGGTTAAATAACCAAGGCGCCCATTGATGCAGAGGCGCCCAGCTTGGAAAGTTAGGATAAAAGTCACAGGTTGCAAAAGGAGAGGGGTTCATTTGATAACCTGTATGTTCAATGGCCAGTAACACTCCCCAGACGGCGCTGACGATCCAGCCGAGAAAAGCGCTTAATCTGATCAGTATATTGTGCGGTGCGCTTGCGCCAAGCAAGCCGGAAAGGAAAATGCCAATCACGGGAATGCGTTCGTAAATACACATAACACAGGGCTGTAATTTCATTACATGCTGAAAATATAAAGCGCACAGCTCCAGCGCTAATGCGCTTGCAGCAAGCAGTAACCACGGCCAGCGTTGTTTGGAAAGGTTTTTTAGACTTGAGCGCACAACGGCTCCTTAAGTAGAATAGTGATATCAGTGATAGCATTATCTTTATTTCAGCTGAACATGCAATGGCATATCGGACTGCAGTTAAAATAATAGTATCGGTTTATGCGTCTTTTACAGATCTATTCAGCGAACCACTTGTTTCGAGGAACCGCGACTGTGGTATTATAAAAAAATAATAAGAAAAGGTGAAGTAAGTAAATGATAATGAAAGTAAAGGGGCCGGCGGATGTTGCTGAGCAGTATCTGATTGAATCAATCTGGAACGGCTCTATTGCAATTAATTCGGAATTACCCGCTGAACGTTTGCTGGCGGATAAAATAGGTGTGACGCGAACGACGCTACGTGAAGTTTTACAGCGGCTGGCAAAAGACGGCTGGATCACCATTCGTCATGGTAAGCCGACTAAGGTTAATAATTTTTGGGAAACCTCCGGGTTAAATATTTTAAGTACGCTCACTCGTCTCGATGACGCCCGCCGCGGTGACTTTATCGATCAGCTGATGTCGGTGCGTACTAATGTCAGCGCCATTATTCTGCGTATGGCTGCTAAGCATAACCATCGCAGCGTGATTACATTTTTAGAAGATATTCCGTCAATTGACGCAAACAGTGAAGCCTTTACTGAATTTGATTACCGCTTTTACCATCAGGTGGCGGTTTCCTCCAATAATATGATTTATGTACTGATTTTAAACGGTCTGCAGGATCTTTATCGCAAAGTCGGGCGCTTTTATTTTTCCAATACCGAAGCAAAGTCGATAGCATTGGCATTTTATGCCGATATAAAAGCCGTTTTAGAGCGCGGGGAGTCTCAGAAGATAATGCAGATTGTCCGTGATTCCGCCTTTGCCAGCGGGAAAATATGGCTGCGTTTACGCCATCAGCTACCTGAAGACTTTTTAGATTAATCACAAGCCGGGTAAGCTGCTGAATTAACATAGTTAAGCAAACAGAAGTGCATGCAGAGCATCGGATTGAACAATAATTGCTTATTTGCACGGCAAGTAATGCAGTTAGCGTTAATTTTAATCACTAAGATTGCTATAGTAGAGCCTGTTTATCTTTCGTAGCCAAACCTGTAGTCGCCTGAACATCACTCAATCAAGGCGTGAAAAGTGTGGTTTAGTTATTCTAAATGAACTTTGAGCAACACAGAGTGAGTGATTTTCAGGCACTACCCGAAGGGCTGGGGCTATTTTTCACTCTAACTGCGTTGTCAAATGTTAACTATAGATGGCTATAACTTAAATTTTCCGCCTTGCCAGAGTAAAAAATAGCCTCCAGCAGGAACGGCTAGGAAAGATAAGCAGGCTCTAATCGCGTTTCATTTTTATTATAATTACAGGTTATCCTTGTGTTGAAAAAAAATATGATTAATCACCTGACAGGTGTTCAAAAACTATTCGAAGTTGGCATTATAATAAGTTTTTTTATAGCTGTTTTTATTTCTATCTCTCTTTTCTCTTTTTCTCCTGTCGATCCAAGTTGGTCTCAGCAGCAGTGGGTTGCTGAAATTGAAAATGCGGGCGGTCGTGCTGGTGCCTGGATCGCCGATATTTTATTTTATGCGCTGGGACTGCTGGCTTATTTCGTCCCTGTGGCTATTGTCTTCCTTGCCTGGATACTGTTTTGGAAACCTAAGTTTCGCTTAGATATTGATTTTCTCAATCTGGGACTGCGCATTATTGGCTTTATATTCACTCTGGTCAGCACATCGGCTATTGCATCGCTTAATTTTAATGATTTTCATTACTACCCCTCTGGCGGTTTGATTGGTGATGTCGTTGCGCAAAGCATGTTGGGTTTTTTCAGCTTACTGGCCGTGAATTTAATTCTCTTAACTCTGCTTGTCTCAGGCACGACATTATTACTGGGGATTTCCTGGCTGCGTTTTATTGATAGTCTTGGCGCCACAGTGATTGCACTGTTCACCTGGTTGTGCGGGTTACCCGCTAAGGTTAAAGCCTGGCAAGAGAGACGGGATAATGAAAAAGCGCAGGCAGTGGCGGATGAGCAGGAATTATCAGTACCTGTAGCAACTGAGACGAAGCGGCAAAACAGTTCATCCTCGGTAAAAAAGCAAACGACGAGTACTGTTGAGCCTGAGATCCCCTTGCCGAAAGCAGATGAATTCGCGGACTTGGATTTTGCCGATTCAGAAATGGATGAGCGATATGATGATGCGCTGTTTGACCTCGACCTTGACAGCGAGCCTGCCGAGCCTGAGCCGATTGACTTTGTCGACCTGCCTGACACAGACAGCCTTGAGCCGGTTACGGCAATGCCGGCCGTTGAGCCTGAGCCTGAAGTTGACTTCTCACATCTGCCCGCGCATGCCAAGCCCGTTATTAAAAGAAAGGTTGAAACAGATTTAGCGCCGTTTCCAAGCATTGATCTGTTAGATAGGGCGGATAAAAAACATAAGCCGATTTCCCAGGAAGAGCTGGACGCAGCAGCACGTCTGGTAGAGACCAAATTACTGGAATTTAAAATCAAAGCGGAAGTGGTTAACGTGTTACCCGGCCCGGTGATTACCCGTTTTGAGCTGGCCTTATCTCCGGGCATGAAAGTCAGTACGGTTTCCAGTTTAGAGAAAGACCTGGCCCGGGCACTGTCGGCAATGAGCGTGCGCGTCGTGGATCAAATTCCAGGAAAATCGGTGATTGCATTAGAACTGCCGAATAAACATCGGGAAATCGTCTACTCATCACAGGTGTTAGGCAGCTCAGATTTCCAGGACGCCAAGTCACCACTGAGCATGGTACTGGGCGCGGATATTTCCGGTGAACCAGTGGTGGTTAACCTTGCGAAAATGCCGCACTTGCTGGTGGCAGGGACAACAGGCTCGGGTAAATCTGTCGGTGTTAACTGTATGCTGGTCAGCCTGCTTTATAAGTCCGCGCCAGAAGATGTGCGCATGATTCTTATTGATCCGAAAATGTTGGAGTTAAGTGTCTATGAAGGCATTCCGCATCTGTTAACTGAAGTGGTCACCGATATGAAGGAAGCCGCCAATGCCCTGCGTTGGTGTGTCGGCGAGATGGAGCGTCGTTATAAATTACTCTCTGCCGTGGGCGTGCGTACCTTAGCCGGTTATAATAGTAAGGTCAAAGAGGCAATCGAGGCCGGCACCCCCTTGACCGATCCGCTTTGGAAAGAAGGGGACAGTATGGACGCCAGCGCCCCTGAGCTGCAGAAGTTGCCGAGTATTGTGGTGGTGGTGGATGAATTTGCAGACATGATGATGATTGTCGGTAAAAAGTGTGAAGAGCTGATCACCCGTATCGCGCAAAAGGCACGTGCGGCAGGTATTCACCTGATCCTTGCAACCCAACGCCCGTCGGTCGACGTGATCACCGGCCTGATTAAAGCCAATATTCCTACTCGTATTGCTTTCCAGGTATCGAGTAAAATTGATTCACGTACTATTCTTGGTCAACAGGGGGCGGAAACTCTGCTCGGCCATGGTGATATGTTATATATGCCGCCGGGTGTGGGGGTGCCGACGCGTGTACATGGTGCCTTTGTTGACGATCATGAAGTACACAAGGTGGTCGCCGACTGGAAAAAACGCGGCGAACCGAATTATATTCAAGATATTCTTGACGGAGAGACAAGCTTAGATACGCTATTACCGGGAGAAGAAGCTGAAAGCGACAATGAGATTGATGCCTTATTTGATGAAGTAGTGGCGTTTATCACAGAAACCCGTAGAGTCTCTATCTCCAGTATTCAGCGCAAATTTAGAATTGGTTATAACCGCTCTGCACGTCTGGTTGACCAACTGCAGGCTCAGGGCGTAATTAGCGCGCCATCGGGTGCCAACAGCAGTCGAGATGTACTTGCGCCACCACCAGTAAAGGATTAATTGATGAAAAAAATATTATTAGTAGTGTTGCTGTTTCTTGTAAGTCCGCTTTATGGAGCAACCGATGCGAGCCTGCTGAAAGAAAAATTGGCAAAATTTGAACAGATCAATGCTGAATTTTCACAACTTGTCAGCAATGCGCAAGGCGAGATCTTAAATGAAAGTCAGGGACTGTTGACTATCTCCCGTCCGGGCAAATTCCGCTGGCAGGTGACTGCACCGGAAGAGGAGTTAATCGTCTCTGATGGTCAAACCATGTGGCTATACAGCCCTTTTGTTGAACAGGTTACTTTAATCAATCTACAGGATGCGATTGCAGGCACCCCTTTTATTTTATTATCCGGAGCGAATGACCAGCAGTGGCAAAAGTATCGAGTCAGCAAAGATAATAACGTCTTTACCATCGAAGCTGCCGATCCGCAAATGCAGAATAACCGTTTTATCTTTGAATTTAATGGCACGGGTAATATCAGCCGCTTTGTGGTCATTGAAGAGCAGGGCCAACGCAGTGAGTTTAAATTAACCCATAAGCCTATCAGCGAAAAAATAGGCAGTGACTATTTCAACTTTCAAATCCCTGCGGATGTTGAAGTAGACGATCAGCGTTGATAGCAATTCCACTAAATAGAGCATCTACTTAATGGAGTTGCTATGATGAAAGATCTCTTTGCATTTACTAATGACTTTCAACCATTAGCCGCGCGTATGCGCCCGAAAACCTTTGCCGAATATATCGGCCAGACGCATATTATCGGAGCCGGCAAACCCCTGCGCAAGACTCTGGAAAATGGCACTGCCCATTCGATGATTTTATGGGGACCGCCGGGAACAGGAAAAACTACCCTGGCAGAGTTGATTGCCCATTACTGCCATGCCGATGTACAGCGGCTTTCTGCGGTTACCTCAGGTATCAAAGAGATTCGTGCGGCCATTGAAATAGCGCAACAAAACCAGTTATCAGGTAGGCGCACATTGTTATTTGTCGATGAAGTACATCGTTTTAATAAGAGTCAGCAGGATGCTTTTTTACCTTATATTGAAGATGGTACTATTTTATTTGTCGGTGCGACCACAGAAAACCCTTCCTTTGAATTGAACAATGCACTGTTATCGCGCGCACGTGTTTATCTGTTAAAAAAATTAACGGCTGCCGAGATAGTGGCTGTAATAGATCAGGCCTGCTCTGCAGCGGCTGGTTTAGCAGAGAAAAAGCTCCACTTTGCCGGTGATGTTAAACAAAAACTGGCGCAGCTGGTACAGGGAGATGCACGCAAGGCCCTTAATTATTTAGAGTTATTGGCGGATATGGCGAAGGATTCTGAGCAGGGACTGACCATAGAAGTGGAACTGTTGATGGAGATTGCCGGACGCGAAGGAGTCAGCTTTGATAAACAGGGGGATCTTTTTTATGATTTGATCTCTGCGTTTCATAAATCGGTACGCGGCTCTGATCCCGATGCGGCTTTATACTGGTATGCGCGCATGCTGGCGGGAGGCTGTGATCCGCTGTATGTTGCCCGTCGTCTGCTGGCAATTGCCTCGGAAGATATCGGCAATGCCGATCCGCGCGCGATGCAGATAGCCATCAATGCCTGGGATTGTTTTACCCGTGTCGGGCCGGCAGAAGGCGAGCGGGCTATCGCACAGGCCATTGTTTATTGTGCCGCGGCAGCAAAGAGCAATGCCGTCTACACTGCTTTTAAGCGTGCCAAGCAGGCGGTTAAAGAACTGCCTGAATATGAAGTGCCCGTGCATCTGCGTAATGCACCCACGCAATTGCTGGCGGAGCTTAATCACGGTGCTGAATATCGCTATGCGCACGATGAAGAAGGGGCCTTTGCTGCAGGTGAAGTCTATCTGCCGGAAGCGCTGCAGGGCACAAAATTTTATCAGCCAAGCGAGCGCGGATTTGAAAAACAGATCGCCAATAAGCTCGATTATCTCGCCCAACTTAACCGGCAAAGCGTTAATAAACGCTATTAGGGCCTGTTTATCTTTCGTAGCCTAACTTGTAGTCGCCGAAAAATTACTCAATCAAGGCGCGAAAAGTGTGGTTTAGTTATTCTAAATGAACTTTGAGCAACACAGAGTGAGTGATTTTTAGGCACTACCCGAAGGGCTGGGGCTATTTTTCACGCTGACTGCGTTGTCAAATGTTAACTATAGATGGCTATTACTTAAATTTTCCGCCTTGCCAGAGCAAAAAATAGCCTCCAGCAGGAACGGCGACGAAAGATAAACAGGC
>JBFGZH010000054.1:0-12624 GCA_041586895.1 Psychromonas sp.
GCGCGCAGGTCGAGATTGGTGGCAATGAAAGCTATCAATCGGTGTGCCGCAAGCATTTTCGAGAACAGCTTTGGGATTAAACTCTGAGGAATTCGCACAGCATTTTTAGTGATGGGTAATGAGTAATGGGTAATGAGTGATGTGTGATGAGTAATGTGTAATGAGTTACCATTCACTACTCACTGTTTACCCATTACTACTCACTGTTTACCCATCACCATTCACTGTTTACCCATCACCATTCACTGTTTACCCATTACTACTCACCATTTACCCATCACCATTCACCGTTAAACTCAATGCATTCAATAAGTTATACTTCAGGCTAAAGTAACTTATAGTGGCCGTTGGCGATGCCGTCAATCGTCCAGCTGCCGATTCGGTAGCGGATCAGGCGCAGGGTCGGAAAGCCGATATGCGCCGTCATACGGCGAACCTGACGGTTGCGCCCTTCGCAGATGGTAATACTCAGCCAGGTAGTGGGAATGCTGGCGCGCTCGCGAATCGGCGGGTTGCGCGGCCAGATTTTCGGCTCAGGCATCAGCGCCACCTTAGCCGGCAGGGTTAAACCGTCTTTAAGCTCTACGCCATCGCGCAGTTTCTGCAGATCCGCTTCACTAGGTGCGCCTTCGACCTGTACCCAGTAGGTTTTACTGGTCTTTCTGCCCGGCTGGGTGATTTTGGCCTGCAGCTTACCGTCATTGGTGAGCAGCAATAACCCTTCACTGTCCCTGTCTAACCGCCCGGCAGCATAAACATCAGGCACATCGATAAAATCTTTCAGGGTCTGACGGCTGCTGTCGCTGTTCCCTTGATCAGTGAACTGGCTGAGCACATCAAAGGGTTTGTTAAAGAGCACGATTTTTGCTGTTTCATGGACTGCCAGCGCTTTATTTTTCTGGGCAAGCGGCCTTTTACCCGGCCTTGCTTTGCTGTTTTTAGGGCGATTTTTATTAAATGAGTGATTGTTTTTTGTAAACACCGGCATTTACCCGTTATGAAATTAAAGAATGCTGATTGTAGCAGAAAACACGCGCCGAAAATGGTTAGCAGTTAAGCAAAATAGCGCTTTATCTGGGTATTTAATAAACAATAGAGGGGCTGCTGGAGCAACAATTTACCGCTAAGCTATGCTTGTGATTGGACTATTTATTAGTTTTCGCTATGATAAAGCCCTCATTTTCGGCGGCGTAAGCAATTAACTGCCGTATCAGATGTGAATTTGCACCTGGTTCGGAAACTATGATTATGCTTAGCTTTAGAAATCTTAACTCTTGTTAAAGGAAATAATATGACAGATAAATCAGCGAAGATTATTTATACACAAACGGATGAAGCACCTGCTCTGGCAACACATTCACTGCTTCCTATTGTTAATGCTTTTACACAAGCTGCTGATATCGCCGTTGAAACACGAGACATCTCTTTAGCTGGTCGTATTATTGCTAATTTTCCAGACAACTTGACTGAAGAGCAGAAGATCTCCGATGCTTTGGCTGAGTTGGGTGAACTGGCAAAAACACCAGAAGCGAATATTATCAAGCTACCCAATGTCAGTGCTTCCATTCCGCAACTACAGGCTGCGATTAAAGAATTGCAGGAGCATGGCTATGATTTACCTGCTTATCCGGAAAATGCACAGACAGATGAACAAAAAGAGATACAGGCTCGTTATGCCAAAGTACTCGGCAGTGCGGTAAACCCGGTGCTGCGTGAAGGCAACTCGGATCGCCGTGTGGCTGATGCCGTTAAACAATATGCGCAGGATAACCCGCACCGCATGGGCGCATGGTCTAGCGACTCAAAATCCCATGTTGCGCATATGCTTGAAGGGGACTTTTACGGCAGCGAGCAGTCGGTGGTCTTAACTCAGGATGATGACCTGAAAATCGAATTTACCGCTCAATCGGGCGAAGTCACGGTATTAAAGGCATCCACACCGGTATTAAAAGATGAAGTAGTGGACGCTGCTGTGATGAGCCGTGCAGCATTACGCGACTTCTTTGAAGCACAGATGCAGGATGCCAAAGACAATAATATTATGCTGTCGCTGCACCTGAAAGCGACCATGATGAAGGTCTCTGACCCTATTATGTTTGGTCATGCGGTAACGGTTTATTTTAAAGAGGTGTTTGCTAAACACGCAGCCCTGTTTGCCGAGTTGGGCGTGGATCAGCGTAATGGTCTGGGTGATGTTTACGCGAAAATCGCCAATCTGCCTGCTGAGCAGAAAGCCGAGATTGAAGCTGATATTCAAGCGGCT
This sequence comes from Psychromonas sp., assembly GCA_041586895.1. Classification (GTDB taxonomy): domain Bacteria; phylum Pseudomonadota; class Gammaproteobacteria; order Enterobacterales; family Psychromonadaceae; genus Psychromonas. The sequence goes on from JBFGZH010000054.1 coordinate 2,264, forward strand.
TATGCAGCGCGTCCTGGGCTGGCAATGGTCGATTCCGATAAAGGCATCACTAACCTGCATGTACCCAGCGATGTGATTATTGATGCTTCTATGCCGGCTATGATCCGCTCCAGCGGACAGATGTGGAATGCCCAGGGTCAACTTGAAGATACCAAAGCGATGATCCCGGATCGTTGTTATGCAGGCATTTATCAGGAAACCATCGCCTTCTGTCGTGAACATGGTGCCTTTGATCCTGCTACTATGGGTAATGTTTCTAATGTCGGCCTGATGGCGCAAAAAGCGGAAGAGTACGGTTCACATGATAAAACATTCCAAATGAGCGCAGCGGGTACGGTTAAAGTGCTTGATCAGGCTGGCAATACGCTGCTTGAGCATGCCGTACAAGAAGGTGATATCTGGCGTATGTGTCAGGCCAAAGATATTCCGATTCGTGACTGGGTGCGCCTGGGGGTTAGCCGTGCCAAAGCCACCGGCCAACCGGCTATTTTCTGGTTAGATGAAAACCGTGCTCATGATGCCAATCTGATTGCCAAAGTGAAAACCTATTTACAGGATCACGATACTGCCGGCTTGGATATCCAAATTATGGCGCCTAATGACGCCATTAAATATACTCTGCAGCGTGTTAAAGAGGGTAAAAACACTATTTCGGTAACGGGTAACGTATTACGTGATTACCTGACCGATCTGTTCCCGATTCTAGAGTTGGGTACCAGTGCGAAAATGCTATCGATTGTTCCTCTACTTGCCGGTGGCGGTCTGTTTGAAACAGGCGCCGGCGGCTCGGCACCGAAACATGTGCAGCAGTTTGTCGAAGAAGGGCACCTGCGTTGGGATTCGCTGGGTGAGTTTCTGGCGCTGGCGGTTTCTATCGAAGATATCGCTGAGAAAACCGGCAATGCAAAAGCCGTTGTTTTAGCTGAAGCGCTGAATGTGGCGAACGCTAAATTCCTTAAGGAAGATAAATCGCCTTCACGTAAAGTGAAGGAACTGGATAACCGCGGCAGCCACTTCTATCTGGCCATGTACTGGGCAGAAGCGCTGGCAGCGCAAACTAAAGATGCACAGCTGCAGGCAAGGTTTGCACCTCTTGCTAAAGCACTGGCAGAAAACGAAGCGCTTATCGTCAAAGAGTTAAACGATGCCCAGGGCTCACCGGTAGATCTTGGTGGATACTTCCATACCGATCCGGTGAAAACAGCAGCGGCGATGCGCCCGAGTAAAACCTTAAATGCAGTGCTGGCTGCAATTTAAAAGAAAATTTTTAAGCAGCCAGCTGCTTAAAAAACGATAAAGGCGCTGCTAAAGCGCCTTTTTTATTGTCAGCAATAATATTTTAACAAGATGAGAGATAACAGATGAGAGAGCATGCTGACTCAGCAGTCGCGCAGCAAAGATTACGACTGATGACGCAATTACAGCGGCTGTTTGTACAAAAGCTGCAGGCAGTGGCGGAAGAATTAGGCGAAAGTGCTGAATTTAAGCGCCTTGAGTGGCTGCGAGATAATGGCCGTCACGGTGGCGGTCTGCGTTTTGTTGCCGATGCGGGGCTGTTTAACCGCGCTTCGATTAATGTCTCGCAAATCCATTTTGCCGATCTGCCGGACAAGTCCCTGCTTTCTGCCACTGCACTGTCTGCTATTATTCACCCGGCTCACCCGCTTGCCCCTTCTCTGCATATTCATCTTAGCTGGAGTGAGCTGAAAAGCGGAAGAAGCTACTGGCGGATTATGGCGGACTTGAACCCGGCCATTGTCAATCAGCAGGATAAGCGCTTGTTCAGCGATACATTACGGGCGTTTTCCGGCAACGACTTTGCCGCTGCGAGTGAGGCAGGTGATAAATACTTTTATATCCCTGCGCTGCAAAGGTGCCGCGGCGTCAGTCACTTTTATCTTGAAGGCTTCAATCCGGACAGTAACAGCCCGCTCAGCTCGCCAGAAAACTTTGTTGAGGAAGTGATCAGCTGTTATTGCACTATTGTCAAACAACATTTATCCGTCGCGCAGAAAGCGACTGCGCAGCAGCAACGTTTACAACTTGATTACCATACCCTGTATTTTTATCAGGTGCTAACCCTGGATCGCGGCACAACAGCCGGGCTGTTAGCCCATGGGCAAAACGATATCGGCACACTCGGCTCATTACCGGCACGCATCGATCGCAGCTTGCTGGCGAGCTGGCAGGAAAAAACTGCGTCACCGCAGAATGAGTTAATTGCGCGGCTATTGCTGGTGCTAGGCGAGCATGAAATCTGCGAAATCAGCGAGCAGGTAAAAGCCGGGATTGCTGAGCAGCTGCGTCTGCATTATGCGCAATATCCGCTGCCGTAAAACTTTATTACGCGCGTTACTCTGTTTTTTGTTGCATGGTGCCCGCCGGTGATGCCGGCACTATTGCCATCGGGCCGGCGCGCTTTGACTTAACAGCCAATACAATTACCACGCTGGTGGCCATTGATGATCCGGATGCATTAACCGGCGTGTCTGTGCTCAGCCTTGACGATTAAAGTGATGGGCAATATTCGCTTCCATTAATACCGCTCACTGCCGTGAGCGGTTTTTTTATCTCTGCTTATCAGTCATTTGCTGCTGATAAAAAATCATTACTGTTAGTTGTGATCCCTTTTCCAACTCTTCGCGTATCAATAATAAAGTTCGTCCTATACTATTAAAGGCGTTAAATATGAGCATTCAATTATCCACTAATTTACCGACGGACAAGACCTTGCATAGTAGCAATATGAATGACTTAAGTGATGATGATGTGCAGATCAACCGCTGGCTGAAGTCAGTGGCTGGTGAGCAGGATAAAATCGCTTTTACCAGGCTGTTTAAGCACTTTGCCCCTAAAATTCGCGCCCATGGCCTGCAGCGGTTTCAACAGGAGGCTGCGGCGATGGAGTTAGTACAGGAAACCATGATCTTAGTGTGGCGAAAAGCGGTGTTATATGATGACAGTAAAGGCAAAGCATCAACCTGGATCTATACCGTAATGCGTAATTACTGTTTTGATATGTTACGTAAAATACAACATGGCAAAGAAGAGACGGTCAGTGAGCGGCTCTGGCCGCTGCTTGATGCAGAGCAGCAAGAGCAGCAGACATCTGCCGCCGATCATCTTTTATCGCGTTCCTTACTCGCCCATATCAACTCTTTACCAGAGCAGCAGAAGCAGGTTGTCGAGGCTATCTACCTGCAGGAGATGACCCAGCAGGAGTTGGCGGAGCATATCGGTGTGCCCTTAGGTACGGTCAAATCGCGTTTGCGTCTGGCTATCGCAAAGTTAAAGTTAAAATTGGAGGAAGGTCATGATTAAATTTCATCCAGACAGCGCCATCTTAAATGACCATATTGCCGGCAAGTTGCCACTGTCGTTAACGGTTGCCGTGAGCGCGCATATCGAGATGTGCGCGCAGTGTCAGCAGGAAGCAGAAAAGTTACAGGCATTACAGGCAGAGCAGTTATGGCAGACAAGCAATGAGGAGGCGGTTGATTTTGGGGATATGCTGCACAGTATTTTAGCAGAGCCGCCGGAAACCGCAGTAACACTGGCGCACCAGCCTGAGGTGATGCTTGCAGTGGCAAAGCAGCACTATCAGTTACCTGTTGCATTGAGTATTTTTTCTGACCTTAAGTGGTCGCGCCTTGGCCCGGTGAGCAGGGCGCGGGTGATCAGCAATGAAAACGAGGTACGTGCCAACTTACTGCATATAGCTAAAGGCGGTGCTATTGCCAGACATCAGCATAAGGGCTATGAACTGACGCTGTTATTAGCCGGGTCATTTAGCGATGAAAATGGCAGCTACCATAAGGGCGATTTTATTTTATTGGACGGTGCACAGGCGCATGCGCCCTTTAGCGAAAACGGCTGCCTGTGTTATGTGGTGCAGAATGCACCGCTGCACTTTGTTTCCGGAGTCAGTCAGGTACTTAATCCATTAGCGGGTCTATTATATTAATAAAATCCTATACCCGCAGCGTTATCTGTAGAAACAGATAAGAGCATGAAAATCAGAAAAAAGGGGAACCACTATGCATGACTTTTCAGTCGAGAAAATAAAGGTCGGTATCAGCAGCTGCCTGCTGGGCAATAAAGTGCGCTTTGATGGCGGTCATAAACAGAGTAAATACTGCGTGGACGTTTTGTCGCAATACTTTGATTTTCAAACTTTATGTCCGGAAATGGCAATTGGTTTAGGGGCTCCGCGGAAAGCCATCAGATTAATACGCGATGAGGATCGTATTCGCGTGGTTGCCAGTGACGGCAGTTTTGACGTCACCGATAAACTGCAGCAGTACGGTGAACAAACCAGTCCCTTATTAACGCCGTTAAGCGGTTATATTTTCTGTGCTAAATCGCCCAGTTGCGGCATGGAAAGAGTGACCCTTTATGAAAAAGATTCCAAGCAGGGCAATCGCGAAGGGGTTGGCGTGTTTGCAGCCAAAGTGATGGCCGATCACCCGCTGATGCCGGTCGAAGAGGATGGTCGTTTAAATGATCCGTTATTAAGAGAAAATTTTATTACCCGTGTTCTCGCTTATCATCAATGGCTGTGTCTGGTGAAAAACGGCATTACTCAAGCGGCATTAATTGATTTTCATGCCCGCCATAAATACCTGCTGATGGCCCATGACCCTGCGCAGTATCGCAAGTTAGGGCCGCTGCTGGCCGGCAGCGAGCAGCCACTGGAGCAGGTCAGTGCGCAATATATTGAAGGCTTTATGGCGATCTTGAAAAAAATCCCCAACCGCAAGGGCCATACCAATACCCTGCAGCACCTGCAGGGCTATTTTAAGCGGCAATTAAACAGTGCCGAGCGCGTCGATCTTGCCGAGCAGATAGATAAATACCGGCAGGGCTTATTACCTTTGATGGTACCTATCACCCTGATTAAACACTTTTTAACCTTGTATCCGGATCCCTATTTAGAGCAACAGGTCTACCTCAATCCGCATCCGGAAGCATTGAAGTTAAGATATTCACATTAACGGAGAAAGTCGATGCAGTTAGTATGGTTGCGCAAGGATCTGCGTGTTCATGACAACCCGGCATTATTCTACGCCTGTCAGCGCGGGCCGGTAAGCGCCGTTTATTTTGTTACCCCCAAGCAGTGGCAGGCGCATCATTTAGCCCCCATTCAGGCCGACTTTATCGAGGCTAATTTAAATACTTTGCGGCAATCGCTGGCACAACTTGGTATCGCCTTAATCATTGAAGAGGTTGATGATTTTGCGGCTATTCCTGCGCGCCTGAAGGTGTTGTGCGAGCACTATCAGGTGAAGCATATTCATGCCAATAGCGAAGCGGAAATTAACGAGATTAAGCGCGATCAGGCGGTGCTGCACAGCGGCTTGCCGTTGCTCTTATATCAGGGAGACTGTCTGCTCGACCCCGGCAGCGTGCAGACCAAGCAGGGGACCATGTATAAAGTGTTCACGCCCTTTCGTAATGCCTGGATGGCAGAAGTTAAACAGCGTGATATCACCCCGTTGGCAGCACCTGCGCCGGTCGGCCCGGCAGTTAAAGCCAAGCCGGTGTCGGTTAACTACTCAAAAGTCTCCAGTGCGGCCTTTCCCGGCTCTGAGCAATACGCCAGACAGCTGCTGACTGACTTTATTGAGCGTAATATCGAGGATTATGCACAGCAGAGGGATATTCCCAGCCTCGATGCCACCTCGCATCTGTCGCCTTACCTTGCCCAGGGCGTGCTCAGCGTGAAAAGCTGCGTCTATCGCGTGCTGCAGGATTTTCCCTATGCGCTGGATGATAAAGCAAGCGGCGCCTTTACCTGGATTAATGAGCTGGTGTGGCGGGAGTTTTACCGGCATTTGCTGATTGCTAAGCCAAGGCTGTGCATGGGTAAAAACTATAACTCCTTAGCCGATGCCATTGTCTGGGATAATAACCGCGAATATTTCACCCGCTGGTGTCAGGGCAGAACCGGTTATGCTCTGGTGGATGCGGCCATGCGCCAGTTAAATACCACCGGCTGGATGCATAACAGGTTACGCATGGTCACCGCCAGTTTTTTAACTAAACACCTGTTAATTGACTGGCGTTGGGGGGAAGCCTACTTTATGCGTCATCTGATAGATGGGGATTTAGCCTCCAATAATGGCGGCTGGCAGTGGGCGGCCAGTACCGGCTGCGATGCGCAGCCCTATTTCCGTATATTTAATCCGATAATGCAAAGCCAGAAGTTTGATCCGCAAGGCACTTTCATACGTAAATATGTACAAGAGCTATCCGACTGCGATGATAAAAAGATCCATTTTCCGGTTAATGGCCTCGTTGAACACAGAGAAGCACGAATCAACGCCTTGGATAGGTTTTCCGTTTTAAAAAAGGGATAAACCATGAGTGAAGCCATTATTGAGCAGTTTTGTGAAACCTACCAGCAACTGAGCAAAGACAATTTCCATGAATTAGCTAAAATTTATAGCAAAGATGTCATCTTTATTGATGCCGTGCAGGAGATTCAAGGTCTTGAATCCCTGCAGGACTACTTCAGTAAGTTGTACAAGAATCTAAGCTTTTGCCAGTTTGAGATTGAACAGTGCATAGTCCAGCAGGGGCAGGCGAGCATTATCTGGACCATGACCTTTGCCCATAAACAACTCAAATCGGGTCAAAGGATCAGCGTCAACGGCTGCTCACATCTGAAGTTCGCAGACAAAATTTATTATCATCGCGATTACCTGGATATGGGGCAGATGATTTATGAGCATCTGCCCCTGTTCGGCAGCGTAGTTAAATTTATTAAAAAGCGGGTGGGCTGATGAAACAAGTATTAATTACAGGTGCAACCTCAGGGATAGGCAAGGCCTTGGCCTTAGCTTATGCACAGTTGGGCTGGCGAGTATTTGCCTGCGGGCGTAATCAGGCGGTATTGCAGAGCTTAAGTGAAAATAGCCATATCAGCGCGTTGCGCTTTGATATCGGCGATAAACAGCAGATAGCCGAGGCAACAACAAATCTCGATGATTTGGATCTGCTGATCTTAAATGCCGGTAACTGCGAATATATCGATAATGCCAAAGATTTTGACAGTGAACTCTTTGAACGGGTGATCAGCACCAATCTCATTTCCTTAGGTTATTGTTTGGCGGTGTTAGTGAAAAAAATAAAACCCGGCGGACGCTTAGCCTTAATGGGCTCCAGTGCCAGTTATTTACCTTTTCCCCGCGCCGAAGCATACGGCAGCAGCAAAGCGGCGGTGGCTTATTTGGCAAAAACCTTGGCGATTGATCTGCTGCCGGAAAAAATCAGTGTCTCGCTGATCTGCCCGGGCTTTGTGAAAACGCCGCTTACCGATAAAAATGATTTTGCCATGCCGATGCTAATCACTGCCGAGCAGGCGGCAGATTACATAATCACGGGTTTAAAAAAGGGTAAAAAAGAGATCCACTTTCCGCTTAAATTTACCCTGTTATTGAAGTTGTTTGCCTCTCTGCCCGGCATTATCTGGGAAAAAATAGCGATAAGGATGTCCAAAAAATGAAAACAATAGCCATTGTCGGCAGCGGTATCTCCGGGCTGACCTGCGCCCATCTGCTCCATCAGCAATATGATATTGAGCTTTTTGAAGCGAACAGTTACCTGGGCGGGCATACCGCGACCAAGGAGGTCAAGGTTGACGGGCGCAGCTGGCATATTGATACCGGCTTTATCGTTTTTAATGATCGCACCTATCCCAATTTTGAAAAACTGCTGCAGCGTATCGGTATCGGCCGCTCTGCCACGCAGATGAGCTTTAGCGTCAGTAACCCCAGCAGCGGACTGGAGTATAACGGCAGCAGCTTAAACAGCCTCTTTGCTCAGCGCAGTAACCTGTTTAATATCAAGTTTTTAAAGCTGATCAAGGAGATCCTCGCCTTTAATAGATGCTGCACGCAGACATGGGAAACTAAGCAGCTGCAGGCCGATATCAGTCTCGGTGACTTTCTGCACCAACAGGGCTTTAGTGACTATTTTGCCGAGCATTATATTTTGCCGATGGGCGCGGCTATCTGGTCGTCGAGTCTGGCGGATATGCGCGCCTTTCCTTTGTACTTCTTTGTGCGTTTTTTTCACCATCATGGTTTATTAACGCTGCGCAACCGTCCGCAATGGTACGTGATTCCGGGGGGCTCAAGCAGTTATATTGCGCCGCTCTGTCAGGGCTTTGAGGATAAAATCCATGTCAATACCCCGGTTGAACAGGTGCTGCGCGAAAATAACAGGGTGAAAATAAAGGTCGCAGGGCAGCAATGGCAACACTTTGATGAGGTGATTTTCGCCTGTCACAGTGACCAGGCACAAGCGCTATTAGGTGATATCAGCAGCGCTGAGCAGGCTATTTTAGGCACCATTGACTATCAGCAAAATCAGGTCGTGCTGCATAGGGACCGCAATTTATTGCCGCGCAATAAACGTGCCTGGGCGGCCTGGAACTATCATTTAAGCCGTGATAATAACTGCCCGGCAGCGGTGACCTATAATATGAATATTCTGCAGAATTTACCCGCGGATGCCCCCCTTTTCTGCATCTCATTAAATCAGAATGAGGCCATTGCCGCGGATAAAATTTTACAGCAGTTTACATACGCCCACCCGGTGTTTAATCGCGCCACTATTGACGCGCAGCAAAGGCGAGGGGAGATTTGCGGTCATCATCATACCCATTTTGCCGGGGCTTACTGGTACAACGGCTTTCATGAAGATGGGGTGAAAAGTGCGCTGGATGTCTGCGCGCGTTTCGGAGTGCAGCTATGACGACATTAAATTCAGCTATCTATGTCGGTGAAGTTCGCCATCGCCGCTTTTCGCCTAAAAAGCATCACTTTAGTTATAAACTGTTTTTATTGGCCATAGATCTCGATGAACTGGAGCAGGTCAGCGCGCTTGGCCCCTGGCTGAAAAAGAATAAATTTGCCCCGATCAGCTTTCGCTGCACAGATTATCTGCATAAAAAGGCCTCGCTGAGCAAGCAGGATGTCTGGCAAAAGGTGCAGTCCTTAGGCGGGCGAGCACTAACCGGGCGGGTACTCTTTGTCGGCCAGCTGCGCTGTTTCGGCCTGTATTTCAGTCCGATTAACCTTTATTACTGTTATGATCAAAGCGATCAGTTGCGCTATCTATTAGCCGAGGTCAGCAATACGCCCTGGAATGAGCGTCATTATTATTTAATGGCAATGGCCGAAACAATGATCTCCGAGAAAGCTTTTCACGTATCCCCTTTTATGGATATCGATATGCAATATCATTGGCGTATTAAGGCACCGGGCAAAAAGCTTAATCTGCATATTGAAAACTATAAGGAGCATAAAATCTTTGATGCGACCTTAATGATGCAGCGGATGGAGCTTAATAACCAAAACCTAAGGCGCTGTTTATTAGCGATTCCCTCGATGACCCTAAAAACCCTGGCCGGTATTTACTGGCAGGCATTGAAATTGTTTATTAAGGGGGTGCCCTATGTGCCGCATGCAGAAAAAAAGGAGTTTAATGATGTCAGCTGAAACAACACCAGCGAGTATTAGCTGCAAAAATAGCAGCCTTGTCGATAGAATGGCGCAGAAGCTGTTATTCTCTTCATTAGCAAAAATGCAACGGGCCTGCCTGATTCTAGTTGCCGATGGACAACAAATCTGTTTAGGCGAGCCCGCTGCGGATCTGCAGGCAAAAGTGATTATTCACCACCCTAAAACCTACCGTAAATTAATCTTTGCCGGCAGTATCGGTGCCGCCGAAGCTTATATTCAAGGCTGGTGGAGCAGTCCCGATCTGACTAAAGTCATTCAGGTGCTGGCACGCGAGCAGGAAGTCTGTGACAGCTTGGGTAAGGGCTTTTTGAAAATCGCCATGCTGCCTAGCTGGCTGTATCATAAGCTGCATAAAAATACCCGTGACGGCTCAAAAAAGAATATTCTCGCCCATTACGATCTGGGCAATGCCCTGTATCAGCAGTTTTTAGATAAAGAGATGCTTTACTCAAGCGCCATTTATCCGCACGCTGCTGCCGATTTAGAAGAGGCGCAACGGCATAAATTAAAAACTATCTGCGAACGCCTGGATCTTAAGAAAGGGGAGAGCCTACTGGAGATAGGCACCGGCTGGGGCGCCTTGGCGATTTACGCCGCACAGCATTATGGTGTGCAGGTCACGACCACCACCATCTCCGATGCGCAGTATGATTATGCACGGCAGCGTATTCAGGCATTAGGCCTGGATAAGCAGATCACTTTATTGAAACAGGATTACCGCGAGTTAAACGGCGTCTTTGATAAGCTGGTCTCTATTGAAATGATCGAAGCGGTCGGCCATGAGTATCTGTCGAGCTTTTTCAGCGTCTGTAACCGCCACTTAAAGGCCGA
>JBFGZH010000055.1:0-12603 GCA_041586895.1 Psychromonas sp.
ATTTCTGTAATGATCTCTTTGCCCGTTTCGATAATATGGATATGACACTCAGTGCGCTGAAAGGGGAGCTGCAGGGGGACTTTAGGCTTGCTGCCGTGAGCAGTGCCAAATACTTTACCCCGCATCTGCTCGGGGCTTTCCATAAACGTTATCCAAAGGTTAATCTGCACCTGGATATTGTTAACCGAGAACAGATCATTCGCCGCCTCCAGGATAATCATGATGATTTAGTGATTATGGGGCTGGTACCGGAGTCGATGGCCTTAATCAGTCATCCCTTTATCGATAATCCGATTGTAATTATTGCCAGTCCCGGCCATCCATTAGCAGGCAAAAAAAACATTAAGTTAAGTGAATTATCTAAGTATCCCTTTATCTTCAGGGAAAAAGGCTCAGGAACGCGTAAGGTGCTGGAAGAGTTTTTTCACGACAAAGGGCTGTGCATACAACCCAATATGCTTCTCGGCAGTAGTGAAACTATTAAACAGGCGGTGATGGCGGACTTAGGGATCTCGGCCGTTTCCCGCCATAGCATCGCACTGGAGTTGGCAACCAACAGTCTGGTCGAGTTGAATATTGAGCACTTTCCTTTGGTAAGAAGCTGGTATCTAGTCCATCATGAAAAGAAACATCTTTCCCCGGTTGCGCAGGCATTTATTAATTTTGCTTTATTGGCGGAGGAAAATGTTGCCGGTTTATGCAATCGTTTTATGACCCGCCATTTTATTGAAAAAGGGGAGCATGACGCAGTAGAAAAGTAATATTATGTTGGATTGTCATTACACTCCAGCACTATCTGCAAGCTGTCATTATTCGCACAAAAACCATCCCCAGCACGCTTTGACGTTTGCCCAATAACAAAGGAGCCCTATACTTAAATAGTTAAGTGATTTTGCGTGCTTTGAGGGCTTTTTATGATCACCGAAGACTCGACCCTACCGGATATTGTGCAGCAATGTTTTACCACCTTTCGCACCAGCGGGGCTTTTTTTTATCGCCGCGGTGATGGCTTTGAGCCACTCTCATCTGAGTTTTTTTTAGAAACTATTCGTCGTCTTGCCCTTGGATTTCGAGCGCTAGGTGTAAAACGCGGTGATGTGGTGACTGTGGTTGCCTCATCGAGTCCCTGGTGGCTGATCGTCGACTTAGCGATAATGTTGGCAGGAGGGCGCAGTAGTCCGGTTTTTCCTAAAATCAGTAAGAAAAACCTGCTTTACCAAATTAAAGATTCCGAGAGCCGTTTTGCTTATATTGATTGTGCAGAATTCTGGTCGCTGCTGCAGGAGAGCTGCCCGCAATTAAAAAAAGTGATTTTACGCGATGTTGCTCATCAGCAAAGCAAGCGCATTATTAACTTTAATGATCTGCTTAAACTGGGCGACCAACTGTCGCTTAGCGCTCCGCAACTACACAGCCAGCTTTATAAAGAAATTCAGGCCGACGATGTCGCCACGCTTATCTATACCTCAGGGAGCACCGGAAACCCTAAGGGGGTGCAACTGAGTCATCGTAATCTATGCAGTCAAATTGCTGCCGCTATGCAGCGCTATCCATTGGATCACAGTAAAGATCGCGCCTTGAGTGTCCTGCCATTGGCGCACTGTTTTGAACGCACTGTCGTCTACACCTATTTTTGTCAGGGCGTACCTGTGTACTTTGGCGATGATATACAGAAGTTAAAAGAGTATCTGCCTGAAGTTCGGCCGACTGTGATCGCTATGGTGCCGAGAATTCTGGAAAAGATTTTTGTCAAACTGCAGGAAAAAGTAAGCCACTCTAATACTGTTATCAAAACCCTTGCGGACTGGGTTTTCAAGGTGGCGCTTGACGATAATCCCAACCGGGTCAGCAAACGTATCGCCGATCTGCTGTTTTTTAATAAAATTCGCGAGGGAATGGGGGGACAGTTAAAGGCCGTGCTGGTCGGTGGTGCGGCACTGGATGAGACGCTGTGCCGGTTTTTTAACAATATCGGTATTCCTGTTTATCAAGGTTATGGTTTAACGGAAACTTCGCCGGTATTAACGGCTAACTATCCGGGACACAATACGCCGGGGACTGTGGGGCCGGCTTTTCCGGGCGTACAGGTGGAAATACGCGGTCCTGATAATGAGATCTGCTGCAAGGGGCCCAATATTATGCAGGGTTACCATAAGCTTGCTGATCTGACGGCACAACGCTTTGATCAACAGGGCTGGTTTAAAACCGGAGATTGCGGGGAGTTTGACAGTCAGGGCAATTTAAAAATAACCGGCCGTTTGACCGAGATGTTTAAAACATCAACCGGTGAGTTTGTCTGCCCGATTCCGATAGAGCAGCGCTTAACGGAGCATCCCTTAATTGATACAGCTATGCTGATTGCAGACGGCAAGCCCTTTGTGACGGCCCTGCTTTTTGCTGAAAATACGGTTTTGCAGCGTACTTTAAGCAGTTATCAAAACTCGGAGCGTTGCGCCAGCCCGCAGGATGCCAACTATTGCGTTATGAAAACACTACAGACGCATATTGATGCGCTTAATGAAAGCCTCAATGGCTGGGAGAAAATTGGTGCCTTTCGCTATATCAGCGAGGAGCTGAATATTGAATCCGGGCTATTAACGCCAACCATGAAGCTGTGCCGCAGTAAAGTCACTGAGCATTACAGCATGTTAATTGATTCTATGTATGGGGAAGCGGCAGAAGCGCCTAAAAAGGAGAATATATGAAACAGCGGTTAGCCATAATAGAAGGATATCGCAGTCCTTTTTGTAAAGCAGGCAGCGTTTTTAAAGATATGCAGGCGGATCAGCTTGCTGCTGTAATTGTGCGCGAGTTAATGGCACGCTCAGCGCTGGATTATAACGATATTGACGAGGTCATTATCGGTAATGTAGCCCAGCCCGGGCATGCGGCGAATATCGCCCGGGTGATCGCGCTGCAGGGCGGTTTCGGCGCGCATACTATCGCCCATACAGTGAACCGTAATTGTGCCTCGGGCATGGAGGCGATGACCACGGCTGCCAATAAAATTTTTGCCGGTGAAATTGATACTGCCCTGGTCGGCGGGACTGAATCCATGTCACAAATTCCGCTGCTTTTCAGTTCGCAAATGCGTGATTTCTTTAGCAATTGGATGACCGCCAAAACGAGTCTGGCGAGGTTGCGCCTGCTGGGCAGTTTTCGCATGCACTTTTTAAAACCCGTTATCGGTATTGAACTCGGTCTGACCGATCCGGTATGCGGCTTGAATATGGGGGAAACCGCGGAACTGCTGGTGCGTGAATTTGCTATCAGTCGTCAGGAGCAGGACGCCTTTGCGCTGCTTAGTCACCAGCGCGCCGCACAGGCACAGGCAGATGGGCGACTGGCAGAGGAGATTATTCCGGTGCCGGTCGCGCCGCACTATCAAAGCATACAGCAGCAGGATAACGGTCCGCGTGCTGAGCAGACGCTCGAAGCACTGGCAAAACTGCGCCCCTATTTTGATCGCCTTGCCGGCAGCATCACAGTCGGTAATGCCTGCCCGATAACCGACGGTGCGGTGGCCTTTACCGTGATGGCCGAAGCGACCGCCAAACAACGTGGCTTAACCCCTCTGGGGTACCTGCGTGACTATTGTTATGCCGGCCTTGAAGGTGCGCGCATGGGGTTAGGTCCTACCTATGCGACAGCGCGTTTACTGGAGAAAAGCGGTTTAACTCTGGATGACTTTGAGTTGATTGAATTAAATGAGGCATTTGCAGCCCAGGTGATAGCCAATGAGCGTGCCTTTGCCAGTGCTGACTTTGCGCGGCAATATCTGCGCAGAAAGGATGCGCTGGGCGTGATTGCGCGGGACAAACTCAATGTCAATGGCGGAGCCATCGCATTAGGCCATCCAGTCGGGGCAACGGGCGGGCGGCTGCTATTAACCCTGCTTCATGAATTACGCCGCCGTGGTTTGCAGCGCGGCCTGGCGACGCTCTGTATTGGTGGTGGACAAGGTGCGGCACTGGCAGTGGAGGTTGAATAATGGAAACGATTCGCATTGAAAAAGAGCAGTGGTTGGTACGGGTTATTTTTGATCTGCCCGGTGAGAAGATCAATAAACTCTCCTCTACGGTGATGGCCGAGTTAGAGCAGGTGGTGATGACTATTGCTAATGACAGCAGTTGTGAAGTGGTTAGCTTTGAAAGTGCTAAAAAGAATATTTTTATCGCCGGAGCGGATATTGAAGAGCTGCGCGGCATTACCTCGCAAACCGTTGCCCAGGATAAAGCACAGTTCGGCCAGGCGCTTTTTTCGCGTATTGCCGATCTTCCGCAAACCACAGTGGCCATTATCAACGGCGCCTGTGTGGGCGGAGGCTGTGAACTGGCGCTGGCTTGTGATTTTCGTCTCGCCAGTGATAACCCGAAAACTAAAATCGGCTTGCCGGAAGTTAAGTTGGGTATTATTCCCGGGTGGGGAGGGACGCAGCGTTTACCGCGTTTAATCGGCCTGCCGGAAGCATTAAAAATCATCTTGCCGGGTAAAACCGTCAGTGCCGGTAAAGCGAAGAAAATCAAACTGGTCGACCAGGTTATAGCCATGGCGCTGCTAAAGGAGCAGCAGCAAAACTTTCTGGAAAAATTGCGTGATAGCAGTTTTCGCGCTTCTTTAAAGGATAAAAGAAAAGTGCGCGGGAAAATAGCGCGGCTGATGCGTTTTTTGCAGGAGACGCCTCCTGGCCGGGGGCTGGTGATTATGCAGGCGCGTAAACAGATAGAGCAAAAAAGCCAAGGGTTTTATCCGGCACCGCTTGCGGTCTTAGATATACTCGCCACAAGGTGTTCTTTCAGCGAAGGTATAGAACGCGAGCTGCAGGCATTTTCCAAGCTCGCGGTCAGTGATGTTGCCAGGAATCTGATTGCCCTTTTCTTTATCAATGAACAGCTAAAAAAACAGCGTGGAGGTGACTTTAGCGGTGTTATTAGCGCGCCTAAGTGCGCAGCTGTGCTCGGCGCCGGCACTATGGGCGGCGGTATCGCCTGGCTGATGAGCAAGCATGGTTTGGCGGTGCGCATGAAAGATATCAGTTGGGATGCACTGGCATCGGGTTATGCGCAGGCGGGCGAATATTTTGCACAGTTAAAAAAACGTCGCCGCATCAGGCAGGGGCAGATCGACCGGGCGATGAACCGCATTGGCGCTTCTGTCGATTACCATGGTTTTGCCAATCTTGATCTGCTGGTGGAAGCGGTCGTGGAGAATATGGAGATTAAAAAGCAGGTGCTTGCAGAAGCTGAAATTTACCTGCCCGAGACTGCGCTGCTGTGCAGCAATACCTCTGCACTGTCGATTACCGAGATGGCGTCAGCGCTGCAGCGTCCGGAAAATTTTTGTGGCATGCATTTTTTTAATCCGGTTAACCGCATGCCGCTGGTGGAGATCGTTCGCGGTCAGCGCAGCAGCGAAGAGACGCTGGCACGAGCGGTTGCTATGGTGAAAGGCTGGGGAAAAACGCCGGTCGTGGTACAGGACAGCCCGGGATTCCTGGTTAACCGTATTTTATTGCCCTATATGAATGAAGCTGTCTACCTGCTTGAGGAAGGTGCGGATATTGAAGCGGTGGATAAGGCTATCCGTGCCTTTGGGCTGCCGATGGGACCCTTTGAGCTTGCCGATCAGGTCGGTATTGATGTCGGTTATAAAGTTGCCAAAATTTTACAGCAGGGCTTTGGCGAGCGTATGGCGACCTGTCCGTTATTAAGCACCGTTTATGACGATCTGCAGCTGCTCGGCAAAAAGGGCGGCGCCGGTTTCTATAAATATAACGGTAAAAAAATGCGCGTTAATCCAGCCATTGCCGAACTTTCAGGGCACAGTGTCAAGAAAAAGTACAGCGCGGAAGAGATTATCGACCGCCTGCTGATTATGATGGTCAATGAGGCGGCCCGCTGTCTGCAGGAAGGGGTGGTGGCCAGTGCCGCAGAGCTTGATTTTGCCATGATCATGGGCAGCGGCTTTCCGCCATGGCGCGGCGGACTGTGCCGCTGGGCGGATGCACAGGGTTTGCCGGCGCTGGTGAAAAAATGCGAAGCCTTTAATGGCGTTATTGAAGATCGTTATCAGCTCAGTCCCTATTTACTTGAATTAGCCAGCAGCGGGCGAGGCTTCTATGCTTCGCACTAGGAGTCATTATGCGCTTAAAAGATGAACAGAAGGTCGCCATTGATACTTCGAAAATGAGTGAGGCAAAAGCATCATCTCTGGATATTAGTGAAAGTGCCCGCGAGTCGCTGTGGCAGCACCCGAGCTTTGGCAGAGCACTCTTTCTCGGCGAACTGCATAAAGAGATGCTGTTTCCCTTTCCGCTGCAAAGTGCTGAAGATAAGAAAATAGGCGATGCTCTGGTTAAACAGGTCGGGGAGATCCTCAGCGAGCACCTTGATGCCGATCTGGTCGATGAGAGTCGAGTTATTCCAGATAAAGCGATTCAGGCATTAACAAAAATCGGTGTTTTTGCCATGAAAATTCCTAAAGAATATGGCGGATTAGGCTTAACTCAGGTTAATTACAACCGCGTGCTGATGGCCATTGCCAGCCACTGCGCCTCAACAGCGGTAATGATCTCTGCACATCTGAGCATCGGGGTGCCGCAGCCGCTGAAACTTTTTGGTAGCAGCGAGCAGAAAAAGCGTTTTCTGCCGCTCTTGAGCGCAGGCGCTATCTCTGCATTTGCTTTAACGGAGCCGGGGGTCGGCTCAGATCCTGCGCATATGCAAAGTACTGCAACCCTGAATAAGGAAGGGACTCACTATCTGATTAATGGTGATAAGCTGTGGTGCAGCAATGGCTTGATTGCTGATTATCTGGTGGTGATGGCCTGTACTGCACCGAAAATCATTAACGGTAAAGAGAGAAAGCAGATTTCTGCTTTTATTGTCGAAGGAAAAAGCCCGGGAATAGAGTTACTGCATCGCTGTGATTTTATGGGCCTGCGCGGCATTCAAAACGGCTTAATGCGCTTTACCGATGTCGCCGTGCCCGTGGAAAACCGTCTTCTGGAAGAGGGGCGCGGCCTTAAATTGGCTTTAGCGACCCTTAATACCGGACGTCTTACGCTGCCGGCAGCCTGTGCCGGAATGGCTAAACAATGCGTCAATATGAGCCGACGTTGGGGAGGAAAGCGTATTCAGTGGGGCTTACCCATTGCCGAGCATGAAAAAGGCTCGAACCGTTTAGCCTTTATCGCCTCGGCTGCCCTGGCAATGGAGGCGGTCACCTGGTTAACCAGCCATCTTGCCGATAAAGGGGATGTCGATATCCGCATGGAAGCGGCAATGGCCAAGATGTTCTGCAGTGAGATGGCGTGGCAGGTAATTGATGAAACCGTGCAGTTTTTTGGCGGCCGTGGTTATGAGAAGGCGGCTTCCTTAAAAGCGCGCGGTGAGTTGCCATTTCCCATAGAGCGTATGTTACGTGACTGCAGAATTAATCGCATTATCGAAGGGACTACAGATATTATGCAGCTTTTTTTAAGCCGTGAAGCCTTAGATGCTCACCTTAAGTTAGCCGCCGATCTTATTAAACCCGATGCTGACTTTGCAAGCAGAAAGTCAGCGCTGGGCAGGATGTTCAAAGAGTATGCGCTCTGGTACCCGCAGCAGTTTGTCAACAGCAGCCTGTTTAGCTGTTTTACCCAGCAGGGAAAATTGGCTAAACATATTAATTATTGTCAGCGTTGCGCGCATAAACTGGCCAGAACGCTGTTTCTGAAGATGGCCGAACATCGCGAAAAATTAGAGCTTCGTCAGGAGATTCTCGGACACTTAATGAATATTGGTACAGAGATCTTTGTGATGGTAGCAACCTGCTCTTATGCGCAAGCGCTGCACGCACAAGGCCGGAAAAATGCCATTCTGCTGGCAGATCATCACTGCCGCCTGGCAAGGCAAAGGATCAATATTGAGTTTAAAGCGCTGTCATTCGCACAGCGAAAAACGGCTAAAAATATTAGCCGCGATATATTAAATGGCGATTTCACCTGGCTGGAAAAAGGGATCTACCCGGTGGCGAAGGAGTAACAGCTATGCCTAAGGTGCATACTCTGGAAAAGGCAAGTCATTCATTTAGAATCTCCGGTCTATTGATTAGTGCGCTGAAGAAATTAATTCGCTCATCGATTTCGGTCGAAGGCCTGGAAAACCTGCGTGCGAATCCTACTCTGTTTGTGGTTAATCATTTTACCCGTATGGAAACAGGCATATTGCCTTATGTTCTTTATCAGTTTAACGGGCAGATGGTCCATTCTCTTGCCGACAGCTCACTTTTTGTCGGTAAACTCGGGCAGTTTTTAACTTCAGTGGGGGCCTATCCTCTGAATCTTAAGGGACGTGATGAGAAGATCATCTCAGAATTAATGCGCGGCTCCTATAATTGGGTTATTTTTCCGGAAGGCTCTATGGTGAAAAATAAAAAGGTCGTGGATAGAAAGCGCTTGCGTATGCAGTTACCCGATGCCACCCGTGCCCCTTATACGGGGGCGGCCACCCTGGCGCTTAAGACCTTTCTTATGAAGCAGGAGTATATACGCGCGATTGCTGATAATGATGAAGAGCTGATCAATTATTATCAGGATACTTACCAGCTTTATGGGCCGGGAGATCTTGCTCCTCTGGATCTGTGTATTGTTCCGGTCAATATCACCTATTATCCGTTGCGACCGGGAAAAAATATACTGTCAACGGCGGTACAAATGCTGATTAAAGATCTCTCTCCCGAGGCGGAGGAGGAGTTGCTGGTAGAAGGTAAGCTGCTGCAGGAGGGCGATATTTCCATCTCTTTCGGTCACCCCATTGATATACGGGATTTTACTCAAGTCTACCGGCGCCTTTTTGCTTACCTGCCCTTTGTCTCTGCCGCTAAAAAAAGGAACGCCTTGATAGCCATTATGCGTCATCGTCTTACCCGTATTTTTATGCACAGAGTCTATATGCACCTGTCTATCAATATGGATCATCTGGTTGCGACTGCATTGCGTTACCTGCCGGCAAAAGGGATGCCGGAGGGCGTCTTTAAACAGATACTCTATCTGACCGTTAATAGGATTAAAACGGAGCATCACCGCCGTGTGCATGCAAGCCTTGGTGACGGCACTATTAACCTGGTCTCCGGAGAGGCGTATCAACCCTATGATAATATTATGCAGCTGGTCGAGACAGAAAAAGTCGCGCGCAGAGAGAACGCCTACCTGTTTGCCGACCATGAAAAAATTAAAAAGCAACATGCTTTTCATCGCGTCCGTCTTGAAAGTACGACGCGCGTGCTGGCGAATGAATTTGAAGTAATGAGCGGCTCGGTTGCTGTGATTAAAAAGCTGATGCACAGCTCTTTTGCCAAGCTTTCTTTTCAGGTCTCAGAAGCGGTTAAAAAGCGCGACTGCGCGCTTTATGAGCAGGAGAGAATGCGTTCCTTTGATAAACAGGATACAAAAAGCAGGGAGGTGGGTAAACCGCGCCATCTTCGCGGCGATAAAAACAAACCCGGTATCGTGCTGGCGCATGGTTTTTTGTCTGCGCCTGGAGAGTTGCTGGCATTAGCGGAATATCTCAATCAACGCGGCTATGGTGTTTATCTGGCGCGCCTTGCCGGACATGGTACCCATCCCTCGGAATTAGATACTGTGACGGTGAAAAGCTGGTCTGAATCCCTTAAACGCGGTTATGCGGTACTTTCTCATTATCATGCTCAGGTGCTGGTCGGAGGATTTTCCGGAGGGGCTTTGCTGGCACTATTAAAAGGCGCCTGCTCGGTTGAACAGGTCGCTGGCATTGTTGTGATTAACCCGGCACTGAAGATCCGCCAAAAATCCAGCCGCTTCTCGCCGATGCTGGATAAGTGGAATAAAGCATTGGAGAGCGTGTCTTTGCCGCAGGGTACTGTAAAGTGGGTGGAAAATAAACCAGAGAACCCCGATACGAATTACCAGCAAATATATATCAGTGCGCTACGGCAACTATTGGAGTTGCAGGAAACATGCGTGGAAAAACTGAGTGCGATTCGTGCGCCTATTCTGGTTATTCAGGGCAAAGAAGATCCTGTCGTCGATCCCTCGGGAGCGCGGGAGATTATCCACAAAGTCAACTCGGCCAATAAAAAGCTCGAGGAGATCATGTTCAAACGCCATGTGATTGTACGCGGTCATGCCAGCATAGAGGTCTTTAAGGTCATCGAGCAGTTTATGGAAACGCTGTAACAGAATAGAGAATATGGCCATGCATAGCTAGCAAGCGTGGCCATAATAGGCTACCAACTGCGCAGTTGATATAAGGCTTTATAGTAGAGGCGGTTATAAAGCCTGGCTGCCGTTGACCAATAGAAATGCGAACGCATCGCCTGTTTTTTAAGGCGGTTCATCTCTTCGGGGTGCTCGACATATAATAATAAAGCACGGCGCATCAGGCTAAGCAGCTGCTCGGGATCGGGCTGGTGAAAGACAAAACCGTTGGCATTATCCGGATCTTGGTCGTAATCTAAAACCGTATCTTTCAAACCGCCGACAGCACGGACAATGGGTAAGGTACCATAAGCAAAACTGTATAGCTGGTTTAAACCGCAGGGTTCAAAAATAGACGGCATAAGAAAGAAATCTGCACCGGCTTCAATCAGATGTGATAGCTCATTATCATAATTATCGATAAATTTAAATTTGTCAGGAAAATGCCTGGCTATAGCATGTAATTGGCCGATGATCGCGGGATCACCTGAGCCGATAATAATAAGCTGCAGGTTGTGTTTTAATAACAGCTCTAATATGGGCAGCAGTATGCCGAAGCCTTTTTGTTCGGTAATGCGGCAGACCATACCGAAAACCGGGTTTTTACTGACGGGTAACTCGAAGCGTTTCTGCAGCTCTTTTTTGCAAACGGCTTTACCGCTGAGATCCTCAGCGGAGAAGT
Organism: Psychromonas sp.; assembly: GCA_041586895.1. Classification (GTDB taxonomy): domain Bacteria; phylum Pseudomonadota; class Gammaproteobacteria; order Enterobacterales; family Psychromonadaceae; genus Psychromonas. The sequence goes on from JBFGZH010000055.1 coordinate 10,902, forward strand.
TAGCCGGTATGAGTGTATCTGTTTCCGGGTTCCAATCATCATAGTTACAGCCGTTTAGAATCCCTTCAAAATCATGAATGCGCGCAATAAAGGTATCAGACATGCCATGTGAACCCAGTGTTGTCAGTACTTCACTGGCGTAGTTGGGGCTGACTGTATTGATTTTGTCGGCGTAAGTTAAGCCCACTTTTAAATAATTGACGTAGTTATAATTGACCAATACGCGCTGGTCCATGCAGGCACTGACTTCAGGAATAAGATTGAGTTGAGACTTATCAAAAATACCCTGGTAACAGGCGTTATGCGTGGTCATGACCGTTTTCGTCTCGCTAAAGTGGTGATGATCCTGATAACGTGTTTTGAGCAGAAAGGGAATTAAGCCGGTATGCCAGTCATTACAGTGAATAATATCGGGTCTAAAGTTGATTGCTTCACAGGTCTGTATGGCGGCTAAGCTGAAAAATGCAAAGCGCTCACCATTATCCTGGTAAGCATGATGATCTTCACCGTATAGGCCTCTTCTGTCAAAGTAGTGGGGATTATCAATGGCTAAAACCGGAATATCCTCTAATGTCAGCTCATGGACCTGAAAGGGAATATCCGGACGCGAGTTCTGCGTATTGAAGGTTAAGTTAAGGCGATGCTGCGCATGCTCACGATGATTTATGGTCCGGTAAAAGGGAGTGATAATTTTAACTTCGTGGCCCAGATTACGCAGTTCAAGGGGTAATGACTTGGCAGCATCTGCCAAACCACCCGTTTTTGAGAAGCCTTCTACCTCAGATGAAACAAAAAGAATTTTTAGTTTGCGCTGATCCAATTTAATACTCCTAAGACAACTTAATGTAAGAAGCCAAAAATTAAAGCTCTCGGTTTATTTTCAAAGCACCTGCAGGTGCTTTACTTATATTTACCAAAGCTACTGCTAATTGTAGGTTAAAACCATTACTTTCACCTAAAATTAACAGTTAATTTTCGCATCTAAAGATAAGGAGCAATGCTATGTTTTGCTGCAGGTCAAGATTTTAAATTTATTATTTTCTTGTGGCGTATTTATGTTGTTGAATGCTTTTTTCAGCAAGGGCTCATATTTTAAGAATTTATTCGCCACTAGCGACAGCGTGCCTTTTTCTGATAAATAATCAGGTGCCTGGCTGATAAAGGTTTCAGCGGCCAGATAATCGGTTTCCTTACCTGAGTGGAACGGCGGGTTAGAGAGCAGATAATTGTATTTTTTATGGACATCAGAGAATACGTTGGATGGAAAAACATTGCCCTGCAGCTGGTTTTTGAGCAGGGATAATTTGGCACTCTCTAATGCGTAGCAGTTAATATCAATAAGGTCGACCGCTAAGTGCGGGTATTTCTTTTGTAGATAGCAGGCAATAACGCCTGCGCCGCAGCCAAAATCCAGGACCGAGCCGAGCATGTTTTCCGGCAGGTTCTGCAGTAATAGTTCGCTGCCTTTATCGAGCTCCCCATAACTGAACACCCCTGGCAGCGAGCAGATCTGCAGCTCTACCTGATTAATATTGAGCGAATACGTTTTTATCCATTCATGCTGCTTAAAGACGGCCACCTCTTTATTGAGCTGGGCATAGAGAATGCTGCAGTGACGCGCAGAGTCAATATTATTGACCGAGGATGAATAGGGAGTTAATAATTTTCCTGCACTTTTGATACCGCATTTCTTTTCGCCGAC
>JBFGZH010000056.1:0-12600 GCA_041586895.1 Psychromonas sp.
GAGGAGCTATTGCTTAACAGTGGCGGCGCAAACCGTTCCTATATCAAGGAAAAGATCGCGGCTTTAAAAGTCCGTTACCAGAAATGTAATGCCTTTACCCAGAAATTAGAGTTTAAATTGGAAGAGATAAGCGATGAGTAAGCACAAAGAAAACAGCGTAAGTTTAGCCGATGCCCCCAAGGCGATACAGCTGGCCGTCGATCTGATCCAGCTATTAGAAGAGAACCGAATCGAAACCCAGCTGGCCATAGATGCCCTGCAGATTGTTTTAAATGACTTTAAACAAAAGCAGGCGGCAGTAAAACGCGCATAAAATAATGCTCAGGCTTAACAACAGGAAAAGTCAGCCACTTCAGTATAGGGAATAGAGCTGACTTCAAGCGCATCGACCCTGGCTGTGCGCGGTCCTTTTTCCAGCCATTGCAGCATGCTGTCGATGTCTTCTCTGCTGCCATAGAGCAGCACTTCCACATTACCGTTATAAAGATTTTTAGCATGACCGGTTATGTTCCTTTTCCCGGCTTCCCAGCTGGTATAATAACGAAACCCTACTCCCTGCACTATGCCGCTGACAATCACCTTACAGCCGATCTTTTCCATTGCTACCCCCTTGGTTAATACAAATTAAGTTTAGAATAGTTAGGAAATATTGAAAGCAGTTCACCAGGAAGCACCTGGTAAATTGATAGGAAACAGTAAAAAAGCGAATAATGCTCCTGCACAGCATTATTCGCATCAGCGACTAGTGTTTACGCCAGGTTGTGCCGTTCGGCCCGTCTTCTAAAACAATGTTTAATGCGGCTAATTGATCACGCGCATCATCGGCACTTGCCCAATCTTTATTGGCACGGGCATCATTACGCTGTTTAATTAAGGCTTCAATCTGTTCAACCTCGGTGTCGCTTTCACCGCCCTGTAAAAACTGCTCGGGCGTCTGGTGCAATAACCCCAGCACATTGCCCAGCTGCACGAGCAGATAAGCTAACTCGGCCGCGCCTTGGCTGTTCGTTGTTTTAATACGGTTGATCTCTTTGGCAAGGTCAAAAAGCACAGCCAGTGCCTCCGGCGTATTAAAATCATCATCCATCGCCTTGCAGAATGCCTGATAATAAGGGCTCGTTTTATCGATAGCGCCGTCGGCCCATGGTAAATCACGAATAGCCGTATATAAACGCTCCAGGCTGGCACGTGCCTGCTTAAGATTATCTTCCGAGTAATTTAACTGACTGCGGTAATGACCGGAGACTAAAAAATATCGGACTGATTCACTGTCATACACATCCAGTACGTCCTTAATAGTAAAGAAGTTATTCAGTGATTTTGACATCTTCACTTTATCAACCTGAACCATACCGGAATGCATCCAGGTATTGACATACTGACCGTGATGGGCACAACAGGATTGTGCGATTTCATTTTCATGGTGTGGAAAGGAAAGATCTGAACCGCCTCCGTGAATATCAAACACTTCACCGAGATACTTATTATTCATCGCTGAACATTCAATATGCCAGCCGGGACGACCTGGCCCCCAAGGTGATTCCCAAGCCGGTTCACCTGCTTTAGACATCTTCCATAAAACAAAATCAAGGGGATTATGTTTGCTGTCTTCGACCTCAACACGAGAGCCGGCCTGCAGCATCTCTAAATTCTGTCCGCTTAACTGGCCGTAATCAGCAAAGCTTGCCACTGAAAACAGTACATCACCATTATCAGCAATATAAGCATGCTGCTTGGCAAGTAATTGTTCAATCATGGCGATAACTTCAGGCATATGCTCGGTAACCAGCGGCTCTAAATCCGGGCGGGCGATATTAAGTGCCGCAAAATCCTGATGCATGGCTTCGGTAAAGCGTGCTGTGAGCTGCTCACAAGTTTCACCATTTTCATGGGCACGGTTAATGATCTTATCATCGACATCGGTAATATTACGAATGTAATTCAAATCATAGCCGCTAAAACGCAGATAACGGGCAACGGTATCGAAAGCGACAAATGTTCTGGCATGGCCAATATGACAATAATCATAGATAGTCACACCACACACGTACATGCCCACTTTTCCAGGAATAAGGGGTTTAAATTGTTCTTTTTGTCTTGTCAGTGTGTTGTATATTTTTAACATAGGGCTTCCAGTCTATAATGATAAAGAGCTTATTCTAACCTGCTAATAAGACAAATTCATCCTTTGTATTTAATGAATTAAAATGATCGGGTATGATATGGGCTTAATTTAACGACAGGATTCAACAATGATTACTTTACATACAAATTACGGCGATATTAAGCTCGCTTTAAATGCAGAAAAAGCACCCAAGACAGTAGCTAACTTTATTGAGTATGCCCAGTCCGGTCATTATGACAACACTATTTTTCATCGTGTTATTGATGGCTTTATGATTCAAGGAGGTGGTTTTGCTGCGGGTATGGAAGAGAAGCAGACTAGAAAGCCTATTAAAAATGAAGCCAATAACGGTCTGTCTAATATTAAATATTCAGTAGCCATGGCCCGTACCATGGAGCCGCATTCAGCTTCCGCACAGTTCTTTATCAATGTTAATGATAATAAGTTTTTGGATTTTAAATCAGAAAGCACTGATGGCTGGGGGTACTGCGTCTTTGCACAAGTTGTGGAAGGCATGGATGTGGTCGACAAAATTAAAGGTGTGGCAACGGGTAACTACGGTTATGTGCACCAGGATGTACCGCTTGAAGATGTTATTATCAATAAGGTAACGGTTGCTTAACTTCTTATGCGTACTCTCTTCATTGCCGATCTGCACCTTAGCGAGCAGCAGCCACAAATAACGGCTGCTTTTTTCTCATTTTTGGAAAATGAAACCGAAAATATCGATGCTTTATATATTTTAGGCGATCTCTTTGAGGTGTGGATCGGTGATGATGAGCATACTCAGTTAATGGATGAAGTCGCCGCCCGACTCGCAGCTGCCAGACAAAAATACGGCTTTAAGATTTTTTATATTCACGGCAATCGTGACTTTATGCTTGGTAAAAGGTATGCGCAGCAAGCCACTATGCAGCTGCTGCATGAGCACAGTGAGATTGACCTGTACGGGCAAAATGTATTAGTGATGCATGGCGACACATTGTGCTTGGCCGATAAAAATTATCAGAAAATGCGCCGCGTCATACATAATCCTCTTCTGCAGTTTATTTTTAACCGCCTGCCACTGGCGCTGCGGAAAAAAATCGGCTGGAAAATCCGTACTGCCAGCCAGTCTAAAAAGGTCTATAAGCATAAAAATATTATGGCGGTAACGCAAAGCGAAGTGTTACGTTTACTGGAAAAACACCAGGCACAACTGCTGATCCACGGCCACACTCATCAGGCAGCAAAACATACTTTTGAGTTATCCGGCAAACCGGCGCTGCGTTTTGATGTCGGCGACTGGTCGAAAAACTTCAGTTTTGTGGAAGCCCAACCCGGCTCCACCAGACTAATCATTCGCGCAATAGATTATTATCAGCAATAGCACTTTTACAGCAGAAACTAAAAGACCGGCTCAATAGCCGGTCTTTTTCTACAGATTTGAAAATGATTAATGTAGACGCGCGTAATCAAGGGTAATATTTGCCGCCTCAATCAAAAAAGCATCCAATGGTTCGAAGTCTTCGGGCAAATCATCAATGCTGGCAATTTGTGCCAAGCCGGCTCTCGCTAAGCGTTCATTCATTCGCTGTAATGCGCGCTGTTCAGCTTGTTCACGAGATTTAAGACGCTCACTTTCATTGAGCGAAGTGACTGTCACTTCTTTTTGTTTGCGGTATTCTTCAATATCATCGAGCAGATAATTAAACTCAACTTCATTTTTAATACGCTGCTGATGTTTAAGGGTAAGCCTATTGACCACGCCCTGTAAATTGCGCAGCGGTTGATAGTCTGCCGATTTAATATTATCCCAGGGCAGTGCATTTTTTTCTAAGCTTTCGCCAGTATCGAGATGCTCCACGGCGCTTGGGAAAGCAATGTCCGGAACAACGCCTTTATGTTGCGTGCTGCCGCCGTTAATTCGGTAGAATTTAGCAATGGTATACTGCACCGAGCCGATTTTCTCCGCATCATCATCATAAAATCGGGAAATACGGCGGTGCTGCTGCACTGTGCCTTTGCCGAAACTTTGCTCGCCAATCACAATGGCACGTCCATAATCCTGCAGGGCAGCGGCAAAAATTTCTGATGCCGAAGCACTGTTACGGTTAATTAACACAGTGAGCGGCCCATTATAGCTGATGCGTTTATTCTCATCGTCATGGATCATGATCTGATTGCGGCTGTCGCGAACCTGAACAACGGGACCTGAGGAAATAAATAAACCGGTTAATAAGGTCGCTTCACTTAACGCACCACCGCCATTATTGCGTAGATCAATCACAATACCCTCAACATTCTGCAGGGCTAATGCCTTCAGCTCCCGGTCGACATCCTCACTTAATTTCATATAAAAGCTGGGAATAGTGATCACACCTATATTTTTCCCGTTAATTGTCTGCACTGTTGATTTTGCGGCGCGATCTTCGAGATGAATTTTTTCTCTAACAATATCCACTATACGGGGTTTACCGTTTGTTTTACCCGATAAAATCTGCAGCGTGACGGTGGTCCCTTTAGGCCCTTTAATTAAATCGACAATATCGTCTAAGCGCCAACCGACAACATCGATCACTTTTTCGCCTTCCTGACCAACACCAATGATTTTATCATTCTTAAAAATTTGCTTGGAGCGCTCAGCCGGTCCGCCGGGAACAAGGCTACGCACCACTGTGTAGTCATCTTCAAGCTGCAGAACCGCACCTATACCTTCCAGCGAGAGATTCATTTCCATATTGAAACGCTCTGCATTTCTTGCTGATAAATAGCTGGTATGAGGCTCAATGCTATGCGAGTAAGCATTCATAAAGCTTTGAAAGACATCTTCACTTTCTGTCTGCACTAAATGCTTGATAGCAGTATTATATCTTTTGCCGAGCTGCTCTTTTATCTCCGGCCATGTTTTACCGTTTAATTTCAACAACAGCGCATCAGCTTTAACTTTTTTCCGCCACAGTTCATCCAGTGCACGGTCATCCGCCGCCCAGTCCGCTTCACTGCGATCAAACTGGTAGCTCTCTTCTTTATCAAAGGTCATCTCTTTATCTAAAAGAGACAAGGCAAAATGATAACGTTGATAACGACGGGCAAGGTTGAGTTGAAAGATGTGGTAGGCAGGATCCAGCTGTCCCGACTTCAGATTATCGTCAAAAGAATTTTGATAAACCTTTAAGGCATCGATATCTTTTTGTGTGAAAATCGACTTATTGTAGTCAAGTTGTTCGATATAACGCTCAAACACCTGCTGTGAGAGAGCGTCATTAAGGGGGATAAATTTATAATGCGAGCGACTGAATAGATCGCTCACTCTTTTCGCTACTTTAGCATGCTGCTTTTGCTGCGCTAGTTGAGGGATATCTTGTATCTCAAAACCAGCTGGAACTGCAAAAATACTGCCAAAATATAACACACCGGCAGTGACTAACACATAACGAAAAAATTTATTCATTAATTTACCTTTTATACAATAAGATGCTTGGCTTTAACTTTAACTGTCATTCCAGAATCCAGTTGCACCTGAACATCATCTTTCATGATTTCAACGATAACCCCTGAAACCGGAGATTGCCCTAAAATTACTTTGACAGCTTGAGATGGCTTAAGTTCAGCATGAACCGCTTCTTTAAAGTTACTCAAATCTTCAATTTTTTCTTTCTTGGCCACTGTTTTATTAGTGCTAGTGCGCTTAGGTACATTTACTTTTTTGGCTGCTCGCTTGGGCGCTGCTGCAGATTCGTTTTTCTTTTTATTGGCGAACGCTTTTTCTTTGCTCTCTTTTAGCGTTTTTAAAGCATGTGCGGCATGTTCTGCCGACACTTCTTCGCCTTCATTGCCGTCAAGATCGACACGTTTTGCTGACTCTTTCACACAATGCAGGTAACGCCAGCTTAAGGTGTATTGACGCAATGCACCGCGAAGTTGAGTTTTACTGACACGTTCTTCACCTTCCAAACGTGATGCAAGCTCTTGAAATATCCCAATTTTTAATGGTTTTGCCGGATTACTGCCAGCCGTAAAACATAAAGGAAACTGCTCAGTTAAAAAAGTGATGATTTGTTTATTGTTTGTAAATTTTTCAGTGTTTTCCATGTAAAACCTAATTATTAATGCCTGCCATTCAGACGATACAATGATTTATACTTATTCTACTTCAGGATACAAGTCAGACTGTTAAAGTAGAATAGGTATAAATCATTTAAAATTCAAAATATTGCTCTAGTATAGAGATGCGCCAATCAAATGTGAATCTTATTTTGGCCGCTTTCTCTTTCTCGCGAGTGAAGATAAGCAATTTTGCGCAATTATTGTGTGTCAATACTACCCCTACCCGCTAAAAACGAGTAAACTTCGCCATCCCGTAATACAGTTAACGCCAAAATTGACACTCTGCTCTTGTTGCAATGACGAGTGACTTGGAATTTGTGTTGCCCTGACTTGATATCAGAAGAGAAAAATTATGACTCCAGAACTACTTTCACCTGCCGGCTCTCTTAAAAATATGCGCTATGCATTTGCCTATGGTGCTGATGCTGTGTATGCCGGCCAGCCGCGTTATTCACTGCGTGTGCGCAATAATGAATTCAACCTTGAAAAACTGAAAACCGGCATTGATGAAGCACATGCGCAGGGCAAGAAACTTTATGTGGTATGCAATATTCAGCCGCATAATTCTAAATTAAAGACCTTTGTTCGTGATATGAAAGCGGTTGTCGATCTTAACCCGGATGCCTTAATCATGTCGGATCCGGGCCTGATTATGATGGTCCGCGAAGCCTTTCCGGAGATGCCGGTCCACCTCAGTGTGCAGGCCAATGCCGTAAACTGGGCAAGTGTCAAGTTCTGGGAGAAACAGGGTATTGAGCGGGTGATTCTATCGCGTGAATTATCACTTGATGAAATTGAGGATATTCGCCAGCACTGCCCTGATATTGAGATAGAGGTGTTTGTCCACGGCGCTTTGTGCATGGCCTACTCCGGGCGCTGTTTGCTATCCGGTTATATCAATAAACGCGATCCTAATCAGGGTACCTGTACTAACGCATGCCGTTGGAAATATGATACTCACCAGGCAAAAGAAAATGAAACCGGTGATATTGTCGCCATTCAACCGGCTGAGCCGACCTTAGGCCAGGGGCAAACCACAGATCAGGTTGTGCTGCTGCAGGAACAGGGACGACCGAATGAATATATGCCGGCCTTTGAAGATGAGCACGGCACCTATATTATGAACTCTAAAGATCTGCGCGCTGTGCAGCACGTAGAGCGGTTATTAAAGATAGGCGTGCAGTCGCTGAAAATTGAGGGGCGAACGAAAAGCTTTTATTACTGCGCACGCACCGCACAAGTGTACCGTAAGGCGATGGATGACGCGATTGCCGGTCGCCCCTTTGATGCGGGCTTGATGTCGACACTCGAGCACCTTGCTCACCGTGGTTATACCGAAGGCTTTTTAAAGCGTCATAGCCATGAGCAATATCAAAACTATGACTATGGTTATTCCATCAGTGAAACGCAACAGTTTGTCGGGGAAATGACCGGTCGCAATGACAATGGTCTGGCCGAAATTACGGTTAAAAATAAATTTTTAGTCGGCGATAAGTTGGAGTTGATGACACCACAGGGTAACCTTAACTTCACTCTGCAGGAGCTACAAAACCGCAAGGGCGAACTGGTTGATGTTGCTCCGGGTTCCGGGCATGTGTTATATATGCCGGTACCTAAAGAGATTGATCTTAATCATGGCCTATTAATGCGTAACCTCAACTCCGGCACTAATACGCGTAACCCGCATAGTAAATAATTATGGCACTGTTAATTAAAGATAACTGCACCAATTGTGATATGTGCGAGCCGGAATGTCCGAATGACGCTATTTCATTCGCTGCTGAGATTTATGAAATAGATCCCGATTTATGCACTGAGTGTATCGGTTTTTATGAGGAGCCGACCTGCATGAAAGTCTGTCCCATTAACAACTGTATTATTGTGGACCCTGAGCATGTGGAAACAGAAGAGCAGCTTTTGACTAAGTTTGCTGAAATCCATAGCGATTTATTATAATCCCTATTTACGTACGCCCAGCTTGCACACAGCTTAAGCTGGGCTGTATTCTTCTGCGCACCCTATTGCTTGAACGGTCAGCATTTCTGCTTTTTGAGAAAATAATGGCTGTTAAACTTCAAGTTATTGATCTAGAGTGCTAATTATATTAGTTTAATAAGCTTAAACTGTTTGCTGATAAAAATTGAAAGACTTAAATTAAAATGCACCTTGGGCAGTTTTTACTATCCCTTGCGGCTGCTTCAGCGTGCCGATTAAGCGTTACCCCGTCATGGCATTCATTTTAGAGAACTCACAAAACAGAAGTCCAACAATATGCTTAATTATTTATTTCGTCGTCTGAACCTACTGCTTATTACTGCATTTGTGTTAACCATTATTACTTTTGCTCTCAATAACTGGTCTGCCGCAAATGCAACTGCGCAGGCGCATTATATTATCCGTTACTTTGACTACATTGCAGCCATTGTGCAGGGAGAATGGGGACTCTCGGCAATAGATCAGCAACCTATTTTAACGACAGGTTTACTCGCTTTTGCCGCCACGCTGGAGCTGTGTTTTATTGCCTTTATTATTGCCACTGTGATTGCCATTCCCCTGGGTATACTGGCTGGACTTAACCGTCATCGCAGCCATGATCATATTATCATGGCGATTGTTCTGGTCGGCTTGGCCCTACCGGTGTTCTGGCTGGCCATTCTCAGTACCATGCTGCCGACACTGACGGGGCTGCTGCTACCTGCTGGCGGTAGTCTCAGTCCTGCTTTTGAGATTGCCAATATCTCCGGTTTTCTGCTGATTGATACTCTGTTGGCCGCTGACACTTACCATTTAGATGCTTTTTTTAACCGCCTTGCCCACCTGACACTGCCCGCAGCTGTCTTATCTTTTTTCTTAACGGCAGAAATGACTCGCCTGACCAGAGACTCTATTACAGCGATTATGAAAAGTAATTATATCAAAGCGGCCTATGCCAAAGGATTAAGCAGCACCCAAATTGTCATCACCCATGTGCTTAAAAACGCATTACCTTCGGTGATCCATCAGTTACGGTTAAAACTGAGTACAATTATCTCTTTTGCCATGGTCATTGAAATCGTTTTTTCCATGAACGGGGCCGGAGACTGGCTATTCAGCAGCATTAAAGCGGGTGATTATATTGCCCTGCCGACAGCTGTACTGTTAATTTCCGGCTTTATTTTGTTAACCAGTATTTTTATCGATATCCTATTAGTGATCATTTCACCCGTTAAACGGAAGTCTCTGTATGTTGATTAATCACGAATTCTGTGAAGAAAAGATCCAATCCCCACTGCAATACACCTGGTCAACGTTTAAAGCAAACAGTATAGCTTTTGCGGCAATGTGGGGCGTTATTATACTTATCCTGATTGCCGTTTTTGCTGATTTTATTGCCCCGACCTCTGGAGAAGCTGTACCACAACTTCTTCTCCCCCCCTACTGGGCAGAGGGAGGCAATATGCTTAACCTGTTGGGAACAGACGAACTCGGCCGTGATTTTTTAACCCGCTTACTTGAAGGTATTCAATTAACCCTAGGTGGCGCTTTGCTTATTACCTTGGCTGTTGCGCTATTAGGCACGCTTATCGGCGCAACTGCCGCATTAACTAAGGGGGTCAAGGCAAGTATTCTCCACCACCTGCTTGATGCTCTGCTAGTTATCCCGACCTTGCTGACCGCACTGATTTTAATTGTGCTCTTTGGCCCGAGTTATGAAAACTGCTTAATTGCCGTGTCGCTTTCACTTTTACCGCAATTTATACGCAGCATCTATTTGAATATTGAAAGTGAATTAAACAAGCAATATATTATTGCCCTGCGTCTTGATGGCGCCACCAATATACGTCTGTTACGTTTTGGTATCTTTCCCAATATGGTCGAGCCGCTGGTCACCTTATTAAATGGTATTTTCACCCTGGCCATATTAGAAATATCAACGCTTGGTTTTTTAGGTTTTGGCTCGCCATTTTTAGATGCCGAACTCGGCGCCCTGATCGCCGCTAATATAGATTGGATATTTTTATCTCCGTGGCTTGTTTTGTTTCCCGGCCTGGCCATTTTTATCATTATTTTAATTTTTAATATCTTTGCCGAGGGCTTACGTCATGCAATTATTAAAGTTGAGGATCAGTAATGGCGTTACTTGATATACGCAATTTGAGTATCGATATTGCAACCGCACAGGGTAAGGTCAGGGTGATTGATAAAGTCTCCCTAACCATTGTTGAGGGGACTATCCATGGCTTAGTGGGTGAATCCGGATCCGGAAAAAGCCTTATCGCCAAAGCAATTTTAGGCGTACATAAAAGCAATTGGACGGTTACGGCTGATCGTATGTTTCTGGACTCAACGGACTTAACTAAGCTCTCTGCCAATGAACGCCGTAAAATCATGGGCAAAGAAATTTCCATGATCTTTCAATATCCCCGCTCCTACTTAGATCCAAGTAAAAAGATATTTACGCAAATAAAAGAAGTGCTGCCTGCAAGCACAGTGAAAATGCGCTTTATGGATAAAATTAAGCGCACATCGGCTCACTCTAAGGAACTACGGATAAAAGAATTGCTGCATAAGGTCGGCATTCAGAACGATAAAACCGTATTAGCCAGTTACCCGCATGAGCTCTCTGAAGGTATTTGTCAGAAGGTCATGATTGCCATGGCCATTGCCAATAACCCAAGGCTTATTATTGCTGATGAACCGACCACTTCCATGGAAGCCGTGACACAGGAGCAGATACTGCGCTTGCTGTATAAATTAAACCAGCTGCATAATACGACCATTTTGCTATTGAGTAATAATTTCGGCAGTATCAGTAACTTATCTGACTATATCTCGCTTATTTATTGCGGGCAAACGGTGGAATCTGGAAGCTATAAACAGATTATGAAGCATCCAATGCACCCCTATACGGAAGCTATGATCAAAACAACATTGAATTTTGATGAATCGCACAGCCATAAAAGTCAGCTCTACACGCTACCGGGCAGTATTCCCTCGACCAATAAATTACCCATAGGCTGCCGTCTCGGCCCCCGGTGTCCGCGCGCGCAAAGCACCTGCGTAATAACACCGCAACCGGTAAATTATAAAGGCCATGTGGTTCGCTGCCATTTTCCAACACTAGATGACAATAAAGATGCCAACACTTCTCAACGTAATTAATTTAACGAAAAGCTATAAACATAGTGCGCGTTTTTTATCCTCTGGGTTCAGGCAGACGGTGGGGCCGAACAGCTTCTCTTTGGCGCAGGGTAAAACCCTGGCTATTGTAGGTGAAAGCGGCTCAGGAAAAAGCTCACTGGTACAGATCATTGCCGGGCTGAAAACGCCCACTTCCGGTGAAATCTATATCAAAGGGAGGCCCCTATCGAGCTTAACGCAGCAGGAAAGATGTCGCTCTATTCGCATGATCTTTCAAGATCCGTCCAGCTCTCTGAACCCTAAAGTACGGATCGGCAGGATATTAGCGGCGCCGCTGGCCCTCAATACCAGCCTTAATGAGCAGGAGATAGAGCAACAGATCAAAGAAACACTGAGTCTGGTCGGCTTACTACCCGATTATCTGGATTTTTATCCGAATATGCTCTCCCCCTTACAACAACATCAAGTGGCATTAGCACGTGCCATGATATTAAACCCGGACATCATTATTGCCGATCAGATCTTTGCCATGCTGGATATCTCCCTGCGTTTTAAAATAGTTAACCTGCTATTAACTATTCAGCAGAAAAAAAATGTCAGTTTTATATTTGTTGCCCATAATATGAATCTTGTCCGCCATATGAGTGACCAAATTATTGTTATGCATAATGGTTTGATTGTTGAAGATAACACCACCGAAGCGATATATAATGCGCCGCAATCGACATATACTAAACGCCTTTTACAAAGTGATCACCCGGATTATAGAAAGTAATGATGCTCAGTTAAAAGTTTCATCAAGAACTATTGCTAACAAACTCATTTTATTTGAGATATATATATAAAAATATATATAATATAAAGTTCTATGGCTATTCGGTACACTAGAGCGCTTTAAGAATAAAAATTAAAATAATGGAATCAACTTTAATGAACAATTACAAAAGAAATATTTGGATAAGTGGCTTTATTCTCTTCTTATTGGTGATCCTGATCACTTTTGCCACAAAGTTCGTTATTAATCCGCTTTTACTGCAGCAACAGGAAGCCCTGACGCAACAGCTTAATTTGCGTGATTTGCCGACCATTACCGATTTAAGTCAACTCAATGAGCTGACTAAGGGAGAGCATTTTTCAGCCGTTGAGATAAACAATACTGCCAGACTTTCCCCGTTAACTTACGAGAATGAGCAGTTACATCTTTTATCCTACCTGCTGCCTATTCCCGCATCGACGGCGTTATCCTACAGCGGTCAGCAGAGATC
>JBFGZH010000057.1:0-12335 GCA_041586895.1 Psychromonas sp.
AAATATGCAGACTAAAAGAGCCTGGCTATTGGTTACTGATATTTCTGTATAAGAGTTAGGGCTTTAGCCGAGCGATATATGTTCGAGCAAATAACAGCGCGGTTGAAGCATATCCCTGTATACATAAAGATCTGTATAAGGGGCAGGCTAAAGCCGCGACTGGCAATGTCAATCAATAACTATTTGCACTGTGTCAGACTGGTAAGCATGTTCTCAATCAATGCCTGATAGTGTCCGCTACCTGTAGCAATGTTCGCACCTAGAGGGTCGATCACCGCGATAGTGGATACCTTTGTATCTGCAAATACGTTCTTTACCAGACTGGCGTTGAACTGCGGCTCGGCAAATACACAGCTGACAGCCAGTTGCTTAACGGTTTCTCGAATTTCTTTAATGCGCGCCGGGCTGGGATCCTCTGCATCACCTAGTGAAATCGCACCTGCCGCCGAGATACCGAAACGCTTCTCAAAATACTGGTAGGCATCATGAAAGACAATAAAGCGAATCTCCCCGAGATCATCGATAGATTGCTGTGTTGATTGAATAAGGGCTTGAATCTTTGCCGTTGCTGCTGCTGCATTACGCTGATACAAGGAAGCATTGCCCGGATCCTGTTTTACGAGTGTCTCTTTGATCCTGTTTATCCACAGTATGGCGTTTTCCGGGTCAAGCCAGGCATGCGGGTCTTTGCCGTGATGATCATGGTGCACCTCTTGTTGATGACCGCCATGCTGCCCTTTATGGCTCTCATGGTCATGATGGCTGTCATGCTCATCATGGCTCTTATGGTCATGATGGTTATCATGGCTGTCATGGTCATGATGGCTTGCATGGTCTTCATGGCCCTCATGCTCTTGATGCGACTCAAATGTAGCGCCTTCTCGAAATGAATAGCTGATCGTTTCATCAAGTGCTAACATCTCGATTTTTTGGGCTGAACCCGCCAGGTTATCGATCGCTTTTTCCATCCACGGGATAAGGCTCTCGCCCATCCAAAAGACCACTTGCGCGTCCGACAGGGCCTTAGCTTGAGAAGGGCGTAAGCTGTACTGATGCGGTGAAGCTTCAGCCGGAATCAGTAAGTCCGGTTTGCCGGCGCCCTCCATAACCTGACTCACCAGGGAATGCAGCGGGGCAATATCGACGGCAACTGAAGGGGCGGGCGTTTGAGCACTAAGGGGTAAGCTTAAACTGAAAATAGCGCTGGCTAATAACTTATGGCGCATGCGGTTATCCTTTTTTTGTTGTTGGCAATGGCGTGTAATAAAGCGAATTTACCGATTGGTAAATGATAATGATATGTTATATCATACGCGCCATGTGTTGTATACCGGCAGCAGGCACTCGAAAAATAGATGGCAATGTTGTTTTTTAGGTAGTTTTAAGGAATATATCTATGTTGATTGAGTGCAAGAATCTGTCAGTTCGTCTGGGTAAACGGACTATCCTCAGTAATATCACTTTATCAGTTAAAGCAGGTGAAATCGTAACCATTATCGGACCTAATGGCTCCGGTAAAACGTCGTTATTTAAGACGCTTATCGGTGCCTTGTCGCCGAGCTCAGGCGTATTGCACAAAAAATCCGGCCTGCGGATAGGCTATGTGCCGCAAAAATTATATATTGATGAAACTCTGCCGATGACGGTCAGGCGTTTTATGAATTTACCAGGCGGACACTCGGCCAAAGCGGTCGCCGATGCACTGGCGCATGCCGGTGTCGCTGGGCTGGATAAGCAGCAGGTCATGGATTTGTCGGGAGGACAGTTTCAACGGGTTCTGCTGGCGCGTGCACTGCTGGGAACACCGGATTTGCTGTTACTCGATGAAGCGACGCAAGGTTTAGATCATCGCGGCTCAGCGGATTTTTATCGACAAATCGCTTATGTTCGAGAAAACCTTGGTTGCGCTATTATGATGATTAGCCATGAACTGCATGTGGTGATGCGCCAGACAGATCGGGTGATTTGTCTCAATGGCCATATATGCTGCCAGGGTAAGCCTGAAACCGTAAGCGGCTCGCCGGAATATCATGCCCTGTTTGGGCTGGATAGGGATGACGAAGCCGCTCTTTATTTACACCGTAATCACCATGATCATGCCCACGCAGGAGATCTCAGCAATGTTCGATGATTTTTTAGTAAGAGCGATGCTTGCCAGTGTTGGCGTAGCGCTGGCTGCAGCACCATTAGGCTGTTTTGTTATTTGGCGGCGCATGGCCTATTTTGGCGATGCTACCGCGCATGCTGCGGTGCTGGGGGTGGCACTTTCTCTGACGCTGTCAACGCCCATCTTTGCCGGCGTACTTGTTGTCACTTTGTTAATGGCGATAGCCCTATCCGGGTTAAGCGGCAAGGGCTTTGCTATGGATACGCTGCTGGGAGTGATGTCACACTCTTCGCTGGCCATTGGCCTTGTTGCTGTTTCTTTTCTTTCGGGCGTGAGAATTGATCTGATGTCTTATCTCTTTGGCGATATTTTGGCCGTCGGCAAGACCGATCTTATGGTTATATGGGGTGGGGCGTGTGTCGTCTTGACGCTGATCGCCTGGCGCTGGTCAGGGCTGCTGCTGTCGACATTAAATCCGGATCTGGCACTTGCCAGTGGTTATAACCCCAAGCGGGAGCAGTTTATTCTTACGCTTGCCCTGGCGATTGTGGTTGCCGTTGCTATCAAGGTCGTGGGTGTGCTGCTGATTGCAGCGATGCTGATCATTCCCGCCGCCACCGCGCGCCCCTTCAGCCGTACCCCTGAAATCATGGCCGTAGTGGCCGCCGGCGTGGCCGTATGTGCAGGTTCGACAGGGCTTAGCGCCTCCTACCTGCTGGATACCCCGACCGGACCCACTATTGTTTGCGTGAGTGCCTTCTTGTTTGTGATGACCAATGTCATATGCAAACTGCTGAGCGTTTGCCGTGCCAAGCTGCATGCGATAAAAGATGAACGAACGCAACGCGTTCTGGTGAAAAACGCCAACCGCTAATGATCCTTGCAGCCATCATGGTTTGATAACAAAGCCATGATGGCGATGCCTTTTCTGCGCGGTTATTTTTGCGTTGTTTTAGAAGGGGCCTCCTCATTGGGCTCAGTTTTCTCTGCACTGTTTTCAGTTGCTTGTTCAGCGGCGTCAGTTTTCTCTGCACTGCTTTCAGCTGCTTGCTCAGCGGTGTCAATTTTCTCTGCACTGCTTTCAGCTGTTTGTTCAGCGGTGTCAGTTTTCTCTGCACTGCTTTTAGCTGCTTGTTGATCGGTGTCCGCTTTCTCTGCACTTCTTTTGGCTTCCGGCTCAGCACGCTTAGGAACAGTCTGCTCGCTCACTTGCTCGCTATCCGCTTGCAGCACTTCTTCTTTTTCTTCAGTTACTTGCTGCTCTTTTTCAGCAAGTGTTTGCAGTTGCGCAAAGGGTAACATTTCAGCATCACCAAGCAGCGTCTGTGATTGCCCCGCCATATGGCTATACAGTGCCTGATAACTGCTGGCGACTTGCTCCATAAGTTCGGCGCTGTTGGTAAAGTGCTCATTCACCTGAGATTTATAATGCTCTAGCTCGGCTTTGCTGTCCTCAAGCTCTTGCTGCTGGGCAGCCGCCTGCTTTTTGCCGAAAGTCATGCGACAGAGCATAAAACCACAGATCCCGCCGATTAGAAAAATCACCAGATAAAGTACAATTTCGCTTATTTCAGTCATGTTGAATCCTCAAAGGAATAAATAATCATATTGGTTAAGGCATTATGCGATGCCGTCTATCATATTAAGAATAAGCGCTATTTTTAACTATGCCAACTTCCAGCTAAGGTATTCATTTAACTGTGACAAAGGGTAAAAAATAGCGGAGTGCGGACTGCAATTAGTTGTTCTGAAGTGCGCTCGCCAATGACCTGTGTATAAGCAGGCGGCTTTACTTGGCCAGGGCCTCGATAATAGGGCAGTCCGGCGCATCATCACCATGACATTGCCGGGTTATGTTTTTCAGTTTATCCAGTAGCGCCTGCTGCTGTTCGATACGCGCCTGCAGTTCTGCAATTTTCTGCTCTGCAATTGCTTTGACATCAGCACTGCTGCGGTTTTGATTTTCACATAGCTGCAGCAGTGCTCTGCTTTCTTTTAAGTTAAAGCCGGCATCCTTGGCACTTTTAATAAAATTCAGCTGCTTGAGCAGCGCCTGCGGGTAATAGCGGTAATCGTTGTCCCCGCGAGGGGGAGCGGCAATCAAACCTATTGTTTCATAATGACGGATCGACTTTATCGATAAACCGGTTTCTTTAGATGCCTGACTGATAGATAACATGATCAATTTCCTAACTTTTAAAGTGTTTTAACAATAGCGAATTGCTTAATACCGTAATGCTTGACAGCGCCATGGCGGCACCGGCAATAGCCGGGCTTAAATAACCTAGTGCTGCGGCAGGAATCGCGAGAATATTAAAGATAAAGGCCCAGAACAGATTCTGCTGTATTTTATGCCAGGTGGCTTTGGAAATATCAATCGCCACCGCCACTAAACGCGGATCATTGCGCATCAGGGTAATAGATGCACTCTGCTTGGCGGCATCGCTGCCGGTGCCCATGGCGATACTGACATCAGCGCCTGCCAGCGCCGGAGCATCATTGACGCCATCACCGACCATCGCCACCTGCTGGTGTTGCTGTAAGCTTTGCAGCTTGGCCAGCTTCTGCTCCGGCTTGAGCTCGGCAAAACTTTTTGTAATCTGTAATTGCTCACTGATATGTTCCACCATGCTGCGCTTATCACCGCTTAGGATCATGGTGTCAATATGCCGCTTATGCAGTGCTTTGATCGCGTCAGCACTTTCAGGACGCAGTTGGTCAAGTACAGTGATATAACCCGAGAATACGCCATTTTCGGCAATATAAACCAGGCTGCCTGCCTGCGCGATGGCATCAGGTTTATATTGTGCCGGTATATCTACAGAAAAGCGCTGCATCATAGCTAAATTACCGGCTATCACAGCACTGTTATCAATCAACCCCTGTATTCCCTCGCCGCTAATCGCTCGTACCTCCTGCGCGCTAATCACGGCAATATTGTTCTTTGCGCAGTAGCTTTTTACCGCGTGGGCAATGGGGTGTTTGCTGCCTGCCTGCAGGGCATTGAGTTTACTGAGCAGGGTATCATTGTTGTTAGCGACGCTGACAATATCGGCAATCTCTCCCTTACCTTGAGTCAGGGTGCCGGTTTTATCAAAGATAACCGTCTGTAGCCGATAAGCCTGCTGCAGGGTTTTAATATCCTTGATCAATATACCCCGTTGCGCGGCAACACCGGTGCCGACCACTAAGGCTGTCGGCGTGGCCAAGCCCAACGCGCAGGGGCAGGCGATAACCAGCACCGCCACCGCAGTGATTAACGCATGCTGAAAATCACCGTTGAGCAAATACCAGGTTAAAAAGGTCAGGGTGGCGATCACTAATACGATCGGTACAAATACCGCACTGACTTTATCGACCAGCTGCATAATAGGGGCTTTGCTCATCTGTGCGTTTTCAACCAGGGAAATAATCCTATTAAGGGTGGTCGCTTCTCCAACCGCTTGCGTTTTTATCAGCAGTACACCATCACCGTTAATACTGCCGGCAATCACCTGGCTGTTGATCTGTTTGAAAAGCGCCTTACTTTCACCGGTTAACAGGGACTCATCAAGATAACTTTCACCCTCAACGACCACGCCGTCGACCGCCACCTTTTCACCTATCGCCACCTGAACCAGATCGCCGACCTGAATATCGTCAATATTGACCTCAATAAACTTTTTACCTTTTTTAACCAGTGCGCTATTCGGGCGCAGCGCCATTAAGGCATTAATCGCGCTGCTGGTGCTCTGTTTGGCACGATGCTCGAGATATTTGCCCAGGGTGACCAGGGTGATCACTAAGGCACTGGACTCAAAATAAAGCGGCAATCCAGAGCCGGAGAGGAGAATATACAGGCTATAAAAATAAGCGGCGCTGGTGCCGAGCACCACCAGCACATCCATATTGGTGGTTCGGTTTTTCAGGCTCAACCAGGCGCCCTTATAAAAATGCCGGCCAATAATAAACTGCACCGGGGTGGCTAAGATAAACTCCAACCAGGGGGGGAGTAAGGTATGCACCTGATTGACGGCCATATTGACCATACTCACTAAAAACGGCAGGCTTAGTAAAATAGCAATAGTGATGGTGGCCAGGGCTTTTCTATCCTGCTGCTTTTCGCGCGCCATTTTCTGGGCGTTTTGCTCTTGCATGCTGGCTTTGCTTTTTATCTCCAGCTGATAAGGAAGCTGTTCGGCATAGTCAGCAATATGTTGTTTCTGCACCGCTCCCTGAATGGTGCGTATCTGCACGGTTTCCGTGGCAAAATTACTCTGCGCATCAATAATAAGCGCCTGTTTATTCAGTACCTGAGCGGTTTTATTGGCACAATTAGCGCAGCTCCAGCCGCTGGCGGATAAAAGCAGGGTTTCGGTATCTGTCTGGTAACCTTTTTCTTCCAGTACGGCTAACACCGCCGGCAGGGTGTGAGAGTGATCTCTACTGCTGTCAAAGCTTATCTGCGCACTTTCCAGAGCAAAACTGACCTCAGCTTGAATGCCCTCTATGGCATTAAGCGCCGTTTGCAGACGATTGGCACAACCGGCGCAATTCATGCCGTATACGGGTAAATTTAGTTTTGTTGAAATTGCCATTGATAATTCCTGTTGTTCATTGCTATATACGCGATACGCGGCCTTGGCGAATTAGGCGACAGCCTAGGGGCATGAGCGGACGAGATCTGCGCGTCCTGTTTTCAGCCGAGCGATAGATGTTCGAGCAAATAACAGTGCGGCTGAAGCCGCGGCCCCATGTTGTAATTAAAAACTGCTAAGAAAGCACTGTTCAACTTAATATATTCAATAAGTGACACAGTTGTTCCTGTGGCTGCAGTGGCGGCCCGAGTAACCAATACAACCTGCAATAAGTCACAACCTAAATGAGTATCTTTAATAGATCACATTTTATGCTTGTGCGACCGTTCAGGCTAAAGCTCATCTTCAGCTCATCTTCAGCTAATACTATTCCATCATTCTAGCCTTTACCCTTAGGGTAAGGTCAAGGTGGGCGCAAATATTTGCTTGCTTTTTCTTCAAAACAGCAGAAAATAAATCTGTTCATAAAAACAGGGTTTTATTTTGACCAAGCTTGCTTCGCCCAGACAACGGAAAATAATCCATCTCGACATGGATGCTTTTTTTGCAGCTGTCGAAATGCGTGATAATCCGGCGCTGAAAAATGTGCCGCTGGCCATCGCCGGTAAAAGTGAGCGTCGTGGTGTGCTGTCAACCTGCAACTATCTTGCCCGGGAGTTCGGTCTGCATTCGGCGATGCCGACCTTTAAAGCCAAGCAGCTCTGTCCGCATCTTGTCGTGCTGCCGGGACGAATGCAGCACTATGTGCAGATATCAAAGCAGATTAGAGCCATTTTTTTCCGCTATACCGACCTGGTCGAGCCGCTTTCACTCGATGAAGCCTTTCTTGATGTCAGTGACTGCACGCAGTTTAAAGGTTCGGCCACCTATATCGCGCAGGATATCAGGCGGGCTATTTTTGAGGAGTTACAGTTAACCGCCTCTGCAGGTGTTGCCCCCTGTAAATTTCTCGCTAAAATTGCCTCCGATGAAAATAAGCCCAATGGGCAATATGTGATCACACCGGCACAGGTCGATGAATTTATTAAAACACTGCCCCTGAAAAAGATCCCCGGTGTGGGCCGAGTGTCACAGCACAAACTGGCATTAAAAGGGCTGTTTACCTGTCAGGATATACAAAACTATCCTGCGCAGCAGCTGCTTGCTGAATTCGGTAAGCAGGGTGAAAAATTAATCGCATTTAGCCGCGGTATCGATAAACGCAGCGTCGAGCCTAATAGAGAAAGAAAATCACAGGCCGTCGAGCATACCTTTGAACAGGACCTGCTCAGTGAAGCGCAGTGCCTAGCAAAACTTGCCGAGCTTTATCAGGAGCTGAGCAGGCGATTAGAGAAAGTGCGCCATGAAAAAAGGATCATCCGGGTCGGAGTGAAGATTAAGTTTTCTGATTTTACTCAGAAAACCATAGAGCGGAAATCGGCGGCACTCTCTTTACCGCTATTAGAAATATTACTGCAGCAGTTGTTAATGCATAATATCGATAAACCGGTGCGCCTATTAGGGATATCGGTCGGTGTGGAAAATCGCAGCGAGCAACAGCAAAACGCAGTGCAGCTGAGCTTTCTGGAAAAAGGGTTTAATTGATGAAAAAAGTGATCTTAATTACCGGCGCCAGCGCAGGATTAGGTGAAGAGTTTGCTTACCAGCTTGCACAGCAGGGCTTTTCCCTGCTGCTGGTGGCGCGGCGGAAGGAGAAACTGCAGCAGATTCAACGGCAAATTTTAGTGAAACACCCCGCTCTTGATGTCTTTTATCTCTCCGTTGATTTAACGCAACGAGAGAGTGCGCAGCAAATCATCACCTATATTGAAGCTCAGTCTCTGCTGTTAAGCGGCTTAATCAATAATGCCGGCTTTGGTCAGCGCGGCCGCTTTAGCGAGATAGCCCTGACCCGGCAGATGCAGATGCTGCAGGTCAATATTAATGCTCTGGTGTGTTTAACCCATCTTGCCATTCCGCTATTAAAGCAGCAGACGAACAGCTTTATTATCAATGTTGCCTCGACAGCCGCCTTTCAGGCCGGCCCGAATTTAGCTATCTACTATGCCAGCAAGGCCTTTGTGCTATCTTTCTCGCAGGCGCTTCATGAAGAGCTGAAAGGGGAAGGGGTGCGCGTGAGCACATTGTGTCCGGGCGCAACAAACACCGACTTTATACAACTTGCCGAGATGCCGCAGTCAACCCTGTTCAAGCTGCGGGTGATGGACAAACAGCCGGTTGTCAGTTATGCCTTAGCGAAAAGTAATAAAGCCGTGGTCATTCCCGGCTGGCTAAACAAACTGAGTGTCTTCTTCGTGCAGTTAATCCCCGCCGCAGTGGCAAGAAAACTCGCCTACCTGGTTCAGAAATAGCGCATTTGCTTAGTTGTATGGGGCCGCGGCTTTAGCCGCGCTATAGTTACGGTCAACTACAGTTGGTGATCAGCTCGGCTGAAGCCGAGGCCCCTGTATGTAGCAGCAAAAAAGCCGAGCCGATTTTTCAGACTGAAGTCCGTGCTATTGTTGAAGTGCTTGCCTTGTAGTTATTCGGGCCGGGGAATTTATTCCGCCTTGCTGTGTTAGCCAAAGCGCAGATTAACGTTGATAAAGTGGTTAAAACAAATTTTATTGCTAGTATTATGCTATTGAATACGTTGAGAAAATAGGAGCAATAATGAAAATAAAGATGAACATACTGGCAGCGGGGTTGCTTATCTCGGTAACCCAAGTGGCCAATGCAGGCTTTTTTGATTTTCTGTTTGGTGGCAAGGAAGAAGCACCGGCCGTGGAAGCGACAACAGAAGCGGCAGTAGAAACGGAAAGTACATCGACGCTGACAACGGCGAGCAGTATGGCTGAAGGAGTCTTACCTCTTTTAACGCAGCAGCTCGGTGTGACAGAGCGTCAGGCCCAAGGAGGCATGGGCTCACTGATGCAGATGGCTAAAAGCGCATTGTCAGAAGATGAATTTGCTCAGTTAAGCTCAGGCATTCCCAATATGAGTGCGTTATTAGCTGCCGCACCGGTATTGAGTGCGGCCGGCGAGAGTGGCGGTATGTCGGATCTGTTATCAACTGCCACGGGGATGGCCGGATCGCTAGGGGGCATTGCCCAGCTCAGCCAGCAATTTGAAAGCCTGGGGTTAAGCCCGGATATGATTGCCCAGTTTGCCAATATTGCCATCACTTATTTCTCACAAAGTGGCACAGATACCGGTGCGCTGTTGCAGAAGGGATTAAGCTCGATTTTGGGCCAATAGGCGACAATCTTCACTTCAAAAAAGGCATCAATCCATGATGCCTTTTCAATTTTCTGTACTGCTGCGCTCAAAGCAAGACTACTGCTGGTGGGCAGGCACCTCGCCCGATTGAAAAGAGTCTGCAAACTCATGGTTTCTATCTCTGTGTGCCGCTTCATCATTGCGGATATGGAGAATAACATCGCGTAATTTAGCATTACTGGCTAACTGGTAGTAGTTAATGGCAATCTCAGGTGCTGCGACATTTTCTACTACGCCCTGATCAATTTTATCCAGGTATTCAGTGTAACTCTTGCAGGCTTCCTCTTCAAAATAACCGACGACACGGTGTGCTGTTTTGCTGGAAAGCAGATACAGAAAAGCATACACAAACAGAAAGACACCCTGGCCGATCAGCACTAAGCTACGCTCTATCCAGGTCGGCTTGGCAATATCGAGAAAGATCATTAAATGCATGCGCTCATTTTCCGCTTCATCTAATAACTCACGCACCCAGCCCTGGTCATCACGCATACGGCGCAGCGCTTTTAAATGGTTAAACATACCCGCAACCATACCGGGTACAGCCGCAATGGTTTCCAGTATCACAGCACGTTTCGCATACTTAGTGCCGTAAAAAATATTGAGCATAAACTTTAAAAACTGAGTAATTTTATAAGCAACATACTCAGATGCTTTACTCGGTTTTTGATGGGACAATTCAAAGTTTTCCATAAATGGCCTCTCGATTAAGATGATTAAGAACTGTGTGCAAATTAGAGGAAAACTTGACTGGAATCAACGGTCTTTCAGAGTGGAAACTAACCGTTATGATGATTGTTAAATATATCAACAAACTGGTTGTTTAATCATATTAAAATCAAAATAAGGTTTTATATGGGCTTGTCGCTATTTTTTAGCTTTAAACAAATGTAGTTGTAAATGTAATGTTATCAGAATGAAAACAGTTGCCGCTTTCCCTTGATAAAAATTTATTGATTTAAATCAAGGGATAAAGCTGCTTCAACTTAAAGCGCAATATTATGAATGCCGTCATAGACAAACTGAATCGCCAGCGCGGCCAGAATCACCCCTAAAAAACGTTTTAAAATCTCATCACCGGTTTTACCGATAATCTTTTTCAGATGTTTAGAGAGCAGCATCAGCACTAGAGTCAGCGCCAATATGCTGATAATGGCGGCACAAACAGCCAGGCTGCCGGCTAATTCAGCACTGTGGGAAAACAATAAAATCGACAGGGTTAAGGTACCAGGCCCGGCCAGCATAGGGATGGACATAGGAAACACGGAAATATCCTCGTCATTATCTGTTGCTGTAATCTGCATCGACTTGGTGATCATATTAAAGGCGGTATAAAAGAGCAATAACCCCCCGGAAATACGCAGAGAATTAATATTGATCCCCAGGTGGGCAAACAGTGTTTCGCCGTAATTACCAAATAAAATCAGTGTGATGCCGCTGATCAACACAGCTTTAATCGCCATGGTGGTGCGGTGTTGTTTATGGCTGTTTCCCGTTAAAGAGTTAAAAATCAGCGCCGCACCTATCGGGTCGATAATTACAAAAAGGGCGGTCAGCGCATGCAGGTAAACAGAGAGATCCATGGTTGTTCCTTAGTCAGCTTGTAAAAGTAAGCGCAGGATTGTAGCTAAAAAATAAGATGGGCACTACCGGCAATAACAGGCAATAGCACTAAGGTCCGTAAAATAAAAATAATAAACAGCTCGAGAATATTAACCGGAATCTTACTGCCGAGGAGCAGGGCGCCGACCTCGCTCATATAGATCAGCTGTGTGACCGACAGAGTGGCAATCACAAAGCGGGTCATATCCGATTCAATGGAAGCGGCCATCAGAGAAGGAATAAACATATCTACAAAGCCGACCATCATGGTTTTTGAGGCGGCAGCGGCTTCGGCAATCCCCAGCCACTGCAGCATAGGCGTAAAGGGATAGCCTAAATACTCAAAAATAGGCGTGTATTGGGCAATAAGCAGAGCCGTGGTGCCCGTTGCCATCACCACAGGGATCACCGTCAGCAGCATCTCCAGGACATTTTTAAGGGCATCAATAAAAGTTTCTTTAAAACTCGGGCTATTGGCCGCTCTGTGCAGGGCCTGCGCGATCGCCCAGGAGAAAACACTGTGCCCGTCGGGTATTGACTCATCGGCCGTTTGCGCACTGTTATCGATATAGCGGTTGGCTTTCCAGCACAGCGGCGGTAATTTCGGAACAATAAGCGCGGCAATAATACCGGCCGCACAAACGGTCAGATAAAAGGGCACAAACAGATGCGCCAGTCCGACCTGAGAAATCACCACCAGGGAGAAGGTAATGGACACCGCCGAAAAGGTCGTGCCGATCACCGCCGCTTCACGCTGCGTATAGTGGCCCGCTTCATATTGCCTGCTGGTC
>JBFGZH010000058.1:0-12095 GCA_041586895.1 Psychromonas sp.
CCCACTCCCACAGTCGATAACCTTGCCCTGAGATTGCTTTTCACAATAAAGAGACCTTCGAGTTACTCACACTAACCTTAAAAGGGCTACTCTTGGGGATAGGGATTAATAATGATACTCTTGGCACTCGATTATTAAAGAGCTGATTAATAAACTTATGGATAATTTAAATACGACACATTCCGCAGAGCAACTACGCGCACAAATACGTAAACAGATGCGCAGCGCAAGGCGTGACTTATCCGGCGAACAGCAAAGAAGGGATGCGGCTAAATTATTTGCCAGATTAATTAAGCACAGCAAAGTGCAAGCTGCGCAGCATATTGGCATATCGCTGGCAAGTGATGGTGAGATTGATACTTTTGAGTTTATAAAATGGTGCTGGAGCAATAACAAACGGGTTTATCTGCCCGTCGTCCACCCTTTTAGTAAAGGCCATCTGCTGTTTTTAGAGTATGCAGAAGATACTGAGATGGTGCTCAACCGATATGGTATTTATGAGCCGAAATTAGAAAAAACACACACTTGTGCAATGCAGCAGTTAAATATCGTTTTTACCCCTCTGGTTGCTTTTGATCAGCAGGGAAACCGTATTGGTATGGGTGGAGGTTATTACGATCGCATACTTGCCCCCTGGTTTAAGGACAAAACGGGCCCTTATCCCATTGGTCTTGCCCATGACTGCCAGCAGGTAGCAGCCTTACCGATTGAGAAGTGGGATGTACCACTCCCTGAAATTATCACGCCCAGCCGGCATTACCAGTGGTAAGCAGGCTCTTCTGCCGGCCTTATCTTGCGCTTTCAGATTTTTACATATGAAAACGGATTGGGTATAATCGCGGCACTTTATACAGCTATTTACAGCAAACAGGACACTCCAGAAATGACTCAAGATGAAAAGAAAAAAGCCGCGGCGCAGGCAGCCTTAGCCTATGTTGAAAAAGACGCTATTGTTGGCGTAGGCACCGGTTCAACAGTAACGCATTTTATTGATGCATTAGCAACGATGAAAAATGAGATTAAAGGCGCGGTATCCAGTTCTGAGGATTCAACTGAAAAATTAAAGTCTTATGGTATAGAAGTCTTTGATCTTAATGAAATATCTGAGTTAAGTGTCTATGTTGACGGTGCTGATGAAATCAATCCCTATAACCATATGATCAAAGGGGGCGGCGCAGCACTTACCCGTGAAAAAATCATTGCCGCGGTTGCCGATAAGTTTATCTGTATTGTCGACGACACAAAAAATGTCGATATCTTAGGTGATTTTCCATTACCCGTTGAAGTCATTCCCATGGCACGTAGCTATGTCGCCCGTGAACTGGTTAAATTAGGCGGTGATCCTGTCTATCGTCAGGGGGTTGTCACTGACAACGGTAATATTATTCTTGATGTCCATAATCTGCGCATTAGTGAGCCACTTAAACTGGAAGCACAAATCAACGCCATTGTTGGTGTAGTCACCAATGGCTTATTTGCCAACCGTGGCGCTGATGTTGTTCTCGTCGGCTCGTCAGAAGGTGTTAAAACACTAAAATAAACAGCCTGATAGTACGCTTCTGTATATCCCCAACCTGTTTAAGGCTACTGAGATAGATTGGGCATAAGCTAGCTTAAATTTTCATATGTGAATATTCTTACAAATGTTCACATATGCCTCAGTTTTTGCTATTTTATAGCCACAAACATAGCACCCCTCTCAAAATTTACAATAATCTGTTCATTTACCTTATTTTTAAGGCTCAAGGAAATAAAATGACTAAGTTTTCACTCAGTAAAGACAAAATTAAAGTTCTGCTGCTTGAAGGATTGCACCCAAGCTCTGTAGAAACATTCACTCAAGCGGGTTACAGCAACATTGAAAGCATTAAAACCTCGTTAAGTGAAGAAGAGTTAATAGAAAAAATTAAAGATGTTCATTTTATCGGTATCCGTTCGCGCACTAATCTCAATGCAAAAGTACTGGCTGCAGCAGATAAACTGGTCGGCATCGGTTGTTTCTGTATCGGTACTAACCAGGTTGATTTAGAAGCCGCACAAAAAAAAGGCATTGTCGTATTCAACGCGCCTTTCTCAAATACACGTAGTGTTGCCGAGCTGGTATTAGGGCAGGCGTTGTTACTATTACGCGGCATTCCTGAACGTAACGCTAAAGCACATCGTGGTGAATGGGATAAATCGGCAGTCGGCTCTTATGAGGCACGTGGTAAAAAATTAGGTATTGTCGGTTACGGTCATATCGGTACACAGTTTGGTATCCTTGCTGAAAACTTAGGCTTTAACGTTTCCTTTTATGATATTGAAAACAAGCTAACCCTGGGTAATGCCGTACAGGTCGATACTATGGAGCAATTACTTGCCGAGTCTGACATTATCAGCCTGCATGTGCCCGAGCTTGACTCAACTAAAGATATGATGGGCGCCAAGGAGTTTGCACAGATGAAAGACGGTGCTATCTTCATGAATGCGGCACGTGGTACCGTTGTCGATATTCCGGCATTATGTGATGCACTGGCCAGTAAAAAACTCTCCGGCGCGGCGGTGGATGTTTTCCCTGTTGAGCCAAAATCAAATAACGAAGAGTTTGTCTCTCCCCTGCGCGAATTTGATAATGTGCTCCTGACGCCGCACGTGGGCGGCAGCACCCAGGAAGCACAGGAAAATATCGGCTATGAAGTCGCGGGTAAGCTGGTGAAATACTCAGATAACGGCTCTACATTGACGGCGAAAAACTTCCCTGAAGTTTCTTTACCCGTGCATAACGACACAAGCCGTTTATTGCATATCCATCATAACCAACCGGGCATTTTAACCAAGATCAACTTGGCCTTTGCGGAAAATAATATCAATATTGCCGCGCAATACCTGCAAACCAATGAAAATATTGGTTATGTTGTTATTGATGTCGACAGTGAAGATGCACAAACGGCATTGGATAAATTAAAAGAGATTGAAGGTACAATCCGCGCACGTTTGCTTAATTAAGTTAAACGCGCTTAAAAAGCCCGGCTAAGCTTATTAGTCGGGCTTTTTTATTTCTCGATCTGCCAGTCCATTCCTTAGCACGAAAAGCATATCAAAGCGCACTGATAACACAATTTCCGCCGCTTTTTTTAGCCTTAGAAAGCTGTAGCTCAACTTTTTGCAGCAACTCATCAAGTGATTTATGCTTATCAGCCTGGCTCACGGCGATACTCACACTGAGCTCTATACCATCTGTTAATAAGCCGTAAATATCTGCGCGCAGCCTTTCTGCCAGGGCAACAATTGGCGGCAACTCACTCACCGGGCAAAGTATTAAAAATTCAGATCCGGACCAGCGCGAACATAAGTCGGTTTTGCGTATATCACGAAGTAACTTTTCAGCGACTTCGATAATGATCCTGTCACCTTCCTGATGACCAAAACTATCATTGATAAGTTTTAAATCATCGATATGCAGCATAATCAAGCAAAAAGATTCCTGATAACGGATAAAGCGCTGCCATTCTGATAATAATTTAGACTCCAGTGTGCGGCGGTTATATAGCTGCGTTAAGGCGTCTTTAGAGGCGCGCCGTTCGGCCAGGGAGGTTAACTTAACAGCCTCATGCCAACGACGCAGTGAATAATAAAGCAGGCTGAGGAGCAGGATAAAAGCCAAGGGAAGCCATTTATCAAGCTGATATTCCTGTAACCACGCCAACAGCTCTTGATTGCTCACAAAAGCCCAAAACAAAAGGTTGAACAGCACGATAAGCAAAATATCGAAGAATGCTTTGCGTTTCTGTTGCGCTTTAAATTTATGCATCGCTACCCCACTAAAAAATAAAGTAAAAATTTTATAGCTAATACTCTGGACCATAATTATCCCTGGCGGCACAGGTATTTTAAATTTATATAAGGGTAGCTTATTATTTTAATTAATGATTCGAGCTGGATCTTAAAAAAAGCGCCAGGCAATTAAACGACTCTCTTTTTGTCCTTGTGACATTTTAATAACTTTAATTTGCTTAGCTGCAAGCTCCGTTAAGAGTTTTTTTAAAGGACTGATATTTGCTGATTTTGAAACCAGGCTGGTAAACCAGCTAACTTGCTGAGCATACTGCTTACTCTCTGTGCACATCTGTTTTAAGAAAGTGATTTCCCCGCCGGGACAACAGAGTTCATTTTTTTGGCCGCCGAAATTCAGCTCAGCCTCTTTCTCCTTTGTCTGCTTTTTACTTAAATTGTTAACTTTGCGAATATTACCGGCCAACGCCTTCTTCAAAGAGGCATGAAATGGCGGGTTACAGATGGTGAGCGCAAACTTATCCTGAGGCTTAATGATTCCATCAAAGATGGACTGTGCATTTTTCTGCAGGCGCAGTTTAATAAAGGGCCTTAAGTTCTGATTTGATTGAACAATTAACTGTGCTGTTTTAATCGACACGGGATCAATATCAGCGCCGACAAAGGACCAGTTATAAATCTGGCTGCCAAGAATAGGATAGATACAGTTCGCTCCGCTACCAATATCTAACACCCTAACCTGTTTACCTCTGGGTACCTCTCCTTGCGCATCTGCCGCTAAAAGGTCAGCGACATAATGGATATAATCGGCACGTCCGGGAATCGGCGGACATAAATATCCCGGCGGAATCTGCCAGAAATTGACCTGATAGAAACTCTTAAGCAATGCCTGATTCAAGGTCCGCAGGGCATCAACATTACTAAAGTCAATGGTCTCCTCTCCTTCTGGATTGGCAATCACATATGCGCTTAACGGCGGACAAAGCGCGCATAATTTTTTAAAATCATAACGTCCATGGTGGAGATTACGCGGGTGCAAACGCCCTTTTTTAACCGTTTTTTTATTTGTCATCTATTTTCTCAAGAAGGTGAGCAGGAGTTACAAATTACTAGCAGAGTGCGCTGTTAATATGCCACTGAGATCCAGCAAATTAAATTTATAACGAAATTTAACCATTTGATAATTCATTTCCGGAGCAAACCACATAATCAGGGTACGATCCTTTTTACGGGTTTGTTGTATGCGGTAGCTGTCAAGCTTACCAAATTTGGTCTGAACCTGCTCTTTTCCTGTCACTTCAAAAAAGTAATGTTTCACCTTATCCGCAGTCTGCATATAAAACTCAAACTCTGTTTGTCCCGCTTTCAGCCCTGCACTCATCTGCATGCCGATGGTATTAAAATCGATGATTTTGCCTTTTTCATTAAAAACTTTATAGGCTTTACCATCACGCGTCACTTTGCTTTGGTGTCCCGAGTTTAAAAACTCGACCTGCGTATTGATACGTTCAAAGCCGACACTTTTGCGGGCAAAGTGTTTACTGAGAAATAACTGCGCATCGTCATCCCAATAAATCTGCGACACTTGATTGCCGCCAAAACGATAGAATAAAAAGGACAGATCCGCTGTGGTATTGGCCGTGATCAGCTCTCCATTATACTTGAAC
This sequence comes from Psychromonas sp., assembly GCA_041586895.1. Lineage (GTDB taxonomy): Bacteria > Pseudomonadota > Gammaproteobacteria > Enterobacterales > Psychromonadaceae > Psychromonas. The sequence goes on from JBFGZH010000058.1 coordinate 5,439, forward strand.
TCTCTGATCATCTTGCCAACCGACACGGCTTTATAGGAAACATCGTAGACATAACGCTGCTCAGTATTTAGCAACTCCCGTAATGGCTGCGCAAATACAGGCGCAGCGCTGCTACACAGAAAGAGCGAACATAAGAGCCAATAATTAAGTTTTTTCAACAGCTACGCTACCTTTTATTTTATCCACAATCGCCAATAAACCATTAGCACGTGACGGGCTTAAATAATTTAGCAAGCCCAACTCGGTAAAAATAGCATTGACATCAATTGCAGTGATTTGTTGAGCACTCTTTCCTTGAAAAATAATAGTTAAAACCATCATTAGCCCTTTGACGACGCGGGCATCACTATCCATTTTAAAATAATACTGCTCGCCTTGCTTTTCAATAGCCAGCCAGGCCAGACTCTCACAGCCTTGTACCTGGTTAGCTGCATTTTTTTCCGCTTCGCTCAGCGCAGGTAATTTTTTACCTAACTGAATAAGCAGGCGATACTGTTTATCCCAGCCGGGATTGCTTGTAAAATCACTGACTAACTGCTCAATACTCATTATTGCTTCGCTCACTGTTACTGTCCTTTTTTCTGTTTCATATAATCAGAAAACAATACTAATGCACCAGCACTGCCGGTGAGCTGTGCACTTTTATTATTATCTTTACCCACCCAGGTGGTCACCACCTCATCACTATCAAAGCCGACAAACCAACTGTCATTGAGATTATTGGTGGTACCTGTTTTACCGGCAAAATACTGCCCCGGATTACGCCAGCCTAAACTGCGCGCCGTGCCCTCGCGGGTCACTTTATGTAATGCGCCTGTCAACTGCTCAACCGCCTGCGCTGCAAACACTCTTTCTGCTCTCTGGCTACGCTGATATAGTAACTCCCCCTGTTTAGAGACAATGGAGCGGATGATGGTTAACGGCTTATAAACACCCTGCATGCTGATAGGCTGATACATCTGGGCAACCTGAAAAGGGGAAAGCGAAAGACTGCCCAATACCAAAGAGGGATAGGCCTTTATTTTTTCCCTTATCCCCATTTTATGTAAACTGTTAATAACATTATTAAGCCCCACCTGCATCCCTAAATTGACCGTCGGCACATTTAAAGAGTGCACCAGCGCACTTTCCAAACTGACCTGGCCGCGAAATTGTCGATCATAGTTTTTCGGTTGCCAGCGTTGCCCGGTGGCATTTCTTAACACAATGGCCTGATCATTTAAACGGTCGTCTAAGCTATAGCCTGCATTTAAGGCCGTCAAATAAACTGCGGGCTTAACTAAGGAGCCAATAGGACGATTGGCATCCAGGGCGCGGTTAAAACCGCTGAATTTAACATCACGTCCGGAGACAAGTGCACGCACCTCCGCCTGCTCGCGATCACTCACCACCATCGCGCCCTGCAGATCACTTTGTTTGTCTGCTGAAACACGTTTTATTCCCTTGACCACGGCGGACTCTGCATATTGTTGTGCCAGCGGATCAATAGAGGTAAAAATATGCAGGCCGCTGCTTTTACGTACCGCCAGCGGCACCTTTGCCTGCAGCTCGCGATGTAATAAACTGATAAAGGCAGGATTAGCGCGGCGGTTTAATGCATGCTTATCTCCTAAATTAAGCCCGTCTTGTACGGCATAGCGATAGTCTGCGGCACTGATCAGATTGTTTTCCGCCATCAGGCGCAGCACCAGATCACGACGCGCTAATGCCCGTTCGGGGTTGCGCCGTGGATTATAGTAGGAAGGCCCTTTGATAATAGCCACCAGCAGCGCAATCTGCTCAATGCGCAGTTCATTAACCGGTCGCGCAAAATAATAATCACTGGCAAGACCAATACCGTAAACCCCTGTTCTCCCATTCTGCGCAAGGTAAACTTCATTAAGATAAACTTCCAAAAGCTTATCTTTGCTGTATTTGTAGTTCATCAATAGCGCCATATAGGCTTCTTGAAACTTTCTCCACAGGCTGCGCTCTTGGGTTAGAAACAGATTTTTTGCCAACTGCTGGGTTAACGTACTGCCCCCCTGAACCGTATATCCGGCTTTAAAATTAACAATAAAGGCACGCAAAATAGCTAGCGGTGAGATTCCCTGATGATGGTAATAATTACGATCTTCCATTAATAATAAGGTATCAATAAAGAGGCTGGGTATTTTTTCAAAGGGGACAAAAACACGGTCCTCTACCTGCTGCGAACGCAGACGATCTAATAATAAAGGATCGAGGCGAAATGTTGATAACGTCAGCCCTTGTTCTGTGCTAATGGCATTGACGCGATTATCGGCAAAACTGACAACCACTTTAGCCGGTGTACCGGCTTTGTCCGGAAAGTCAAAGGCGCGACGATAAATAATCACCTTATTAGCTTCGACAGCAAACTGCCCACTCGCCTGAACCCGCCTGACCGGCCGGTAATTAAGCAGTTTTAACTCTGTAATTAACCCCTGTTGCGTCACTGAGCCTTTTATTTTAATGGTTAATGGCCGCGCATAGACCTGCGCAGGCAGATTCCAGGTGGCACCGTCTAGTTTGCGCTCAATTTTTTTATCGAAATAGATGCCGGCAATCACCATAAAGGCAATAAAAACCAAGCTGCCTTTCCACAACAGCGACCAGAGAAATTTGAAAAATCGCTGCTTTATATTTTTTTCCGGTTGTTTGTTTTTTTTGCCGCTGTTCTTTTGTGCAGCGACTTTATTTATTTTAGCCATCAACTTCTCTGTTACTTTTGTTTATTCATCTGTTTTTTAGTATGCGTTGTTGCTTGTGCCTGCAGCGGATCATCCGGCCAGTAATGTTTCGGATAACGCCCGCGCATCTCTTTTTTCACCTCATGATAAGCACCCTGCCAAAAAGCGGCTAAATCCTGAGTTAACTGCAAGGGCCGCCTTGCCGGTGAAAGCAGGGCCAATTGCAGCTTGATCCGCCCGGCAAAGATGCTCGGTGTTTGCTGCTCGCCAAAAATCTCCTGCATGCGCAGCGATAATAGCGGCGGCTGATTGTCGCGATAACAGAGCTTGATCATTGAGCCTGTCGGCACCTTGATCGCCACCGGAAAGTGTTCATTCAAAGCCTGCAGGAGCGGCCAAGATAAACGCCCCAGCAACGCCCCTTTAAGATCGATGCGCTTTAACTGTTCCGGACGAGTCACCCCGTGTAAATAAGGTGCCAGCCACAACTCCAGCTGCTCAAGCAAAATCGCCTCGGAAAAGTCCGGAAAATCTATCGAGTCATCAAACTGCGAAAATTGCACAGCAGCATAACAGAGCCTGGTCAGCAGTTGCTTATCTTCATCACTCCAGGGCAAGACAGATAACCCAGCCTGCCTGATTCCGGCCAATAGCGCCTGTGTTTTTTGCTCTGCGCTGATAGTGCTCAGCGCTTGTTTACTGATCAGCAGGCGGCCCAGATAGCGACGCTTTTCCGCCAATAATTTCTGATCGGCTAATGACCAGCGGATAACCTCCTCCTCACTGAAATAATCCGGCAAAAAATCTTCCAATGTGGCTAATGAAACAGCACAAGCCTTATAAATCACACTGTTTACCGCGCGATCCGAGAGTGCCAGATCAGCGACCACCAGCAGTTTTTCACCCAGTAAGCTCGACTCATGGTGCAAAGAAGCACCGACACCGTTACTTAACAGATAGGCGCCATTATTAAGATCGCGCGCCTGCGCGATGCGATCCGGAAATGCCAGCGCCAGCAATAACCCTGCGTAGTTGACCGGTAAAGACTGCCCGGATTTTTTAGCGTGACACTTTTTCAATAATATTGCCTGCTGCTGTTTAACGGCAAATGACGGGTTAAGTAAACAGCCTTCAATATCATCACTGCCCTTTTCATTGCTTTCCAGCAATGCCACCAGCAAGCAGGCAAGCTCAAGCAGCCCGGCTATTTGCTGTTCACTCTGCAGCGCCTGCGCTTTTAATAACAGATGCCCTAAACGGGGATTGACGCCAAGCTTACTGATGGCCTGGCCATGTTTGCTAATACGCCCTTGACTGTCAATGGCGGTCAAGGTTTTTAATAATGATTTAGCCGTTTCTACATGTTTTGCCGGCGGCGGAGTCACAAAAGCCAGCTCTTCCGGGTCGCTTACCCCCCAATTAAGCAGCTCTAAAACTAAGGAGGTCAAATCACTGCGGCTGATTTCCGGCGCATTTTTTCTGTTTAAACGCGTTTCCTGCGACCATAAACGGTAACAGCTACCGGCACTCAAGCGCCCCGCTCTACCGGCCCGCTGCGTGGCACTCGCTGAGCTTATGCGCTGCGACAGCAGCTTACCTATACCTGACTGCGCCTGATACGTCATACAACGTTCAAACCCGGAATCGACTACCACGGAGATGCCGTCAATGGTTAAACTGGTTTCTGCAATATTGGTTGCAATCACAATCTTACGGGTATCCGCTGCGCAGGCAGCAATGGCTTTCTGCTGTTCCTGCAGCGTCAGTGCGCCATATAAAGGCGCGATTAAGACCTTATCGTTTAGCCCGGCAAAATAATCAGTTAATAAAGACTGACAGTCCCTTATCTCTTTGATACCGGACACAAAGACTAAAATATTGCCGCTTTGCTCCTGATAGGCGCGTTTAATTAATTTTACCAACTCCAAAGTTACCCGCTCTCGCAGCGCACAGCTTTGATAATAATATTCAATGGGGTAAGTACGCCCCTGCGAGGCAATACAATGCGCATCCGGCAGCAATGCCTGTAACGCCTGATTATCGAGCGTCGCCGACATGAGCAATATTTTCAGATCTTCGCGTAACCCGGCCTGCATATCTAACGCTAATGCCAAGCCTAAATCTGCCTGCAGATTGCGCTCATGAAACTCATCAAAAATAAGCAGTTCAATGCCGGTTAATTCCGGATCGGCCTGCAGCATTCTGGTTAACACCCCTTCGGTGACTATTTCCAGTTGCGTTTCCTTACTGGTTTTATTTTCACCGCGCATTCGGTAGCCCACTTTTTTACCGACCGGCTCAGCCAATAAAGAGGCAAGATAAAAAGCAATATTTTTAGCCGCCAGTCTGCGCGGCTCGAGCATAATAATTTTTCCCGTAAACCATTGCTCTTTAACCATAGTAAAAGGCAGAAAGGTGGATTTACCTGCACCAGGGGGCGCTTCTAAGATAACTTGTGGAGCAAGTGACAAACTTGCCTTTAATGGTTCAAGGACAGATTCGATAGGTAAAAGGGACAAATAATTCTCCAGGAAAATAGCAAAGTGAGGCAGTTGTGCCATATTTACAATAAATACAGAAAAAAAGTGCAGGTAAAGACATCAGCTATTTGACTGTGCTGCATTTACTTGCTATAGATAGCCGCCGAAAATAACATGCTGTCATTTTAGCTTAATTTTAAGACGGTTTAATCTCATTTTTTGTCACTATATTGATGCATGTAAATCGCGCAATCAATAATGCATCAATTAAAGGAATGTTCTATGCCAGACAATACAAACAAAAAAACATTGGGTATATTAGCTATTGCCGGAGTGGAGCCGTATAAGGAAAAAAGCGGCGAAGAATATATGGGTCCAGCTCAACTTGAGCATTTTACCAAAATTCTTGAAGCATGGCGTACTCAATTACGTGAAGAAGTGGATCGCACCGTCGGTCATATGAAAGATGAAGCGGCTAACTTTCCGGATCCGGTTGATAGAGCGGCACAAGAAGAAGAGTTCAGCCTGGAACTGCGTACTCGTGACCGTGAACGCCGTTTGATTAAGAAGATCACTAAGACATTGAAAAAGATTGAAGAAGATGAGTTTGGCTTCTGTGAGTCTTGTGGTGTCGAGATCGGTATTCGCCGTCTGGAAGCCCGCCCTACTGCTGATTTGTGTATTGACTGTAAAACCCTAGCAGAAATAAAAGAGAAACAAATCGTTGGTTAATTTGCCTCTTTGAGTAAACAACGGTTAGCCTGGTGCTAACCGTTTTTGTTTGTAAAGTTACTACATTTATTTAACTCTCTGAATATGCCCAAACACACTTACCGCGGCCGCTTTGCCCCATCGCCTTCCGGCTCGCTGCACTTTGGTTCTCTGATCGCCGCCCTAGGCAGTTATCTACAGGCTAAATCTCAGCAAGGGCTCTGGCAGCTGCGTATTGATGATCTTGACCCTCCCAGAGAAGTTGCCGGTGCTGCAGAGGATATTCAGCACACGCTGCGCGCCTATGGCCTGCATTGGGATGGTGAGGTTATTTACCAGAGCCGTCGCCACCAGGCCTATGAAAAGATCCTCACTCAGTTAACCGAGCACAACCTCTGCTATGCCTGTGCCTGTACACGTAAAATAATCAAGCAGCAAGGCGGTATTTACCTGGGAAACTGCCGCGATAAACAACTTGATTACAGGGGCAATGCGCTGCGCCTCAATGTCCAGAAGTTAGCCACACCAATTACCCATTTTTACGATCAACTGCAGGGTGATGTTTTCTTAAATAATAATGAAGCCCACGAAGACTTTATTATTAAACGCAAGGATGGCTTATATGCCTATAATTTAGCCGTGGTGATTGACGATATTAATCAAGGCATCACCGAGGTCGTACGCGGAGCCGATCTGCTCCATACCACAGGTAAACAAATTTCTCTTTATCAGTTGCTTAATGCGCAGCAGCCGGCCTATCTGCACTTACCTGTTGC
>JBFGZH010000059.1:0-11954 GCA_041586895.1 Psychromonas sp.
AGCTAATAAGTCACCATGGCGAGGACGCATACCGCCATTACCACACACGTATAAGTTCCAGCCTTTATCGGTGGCAATCACACCAACATCTTTACTCTGTGCTTCGGCACACTCACGGGTACAACCGGAAACGGCAAACTTGATTTTGTGTGGTGAACGCAGTCCCTTATAGCGATTCTCCAGTTCAATGGCGAACCCGGCACTGTCATTCACACCGTAACGACACCAGGTACTGCCGACACAGGATTTAACCGTACGCAGCGATTTACCATAGGCATGACCCGTTTCAAAACCGGCATCAATCAGTTTTTGCCAAATCAGCGGTAGCTCATGTAACTGTGCACCAAACAGATCCACGCGTTGGCCCCCGGTAATTTTAGTATAAAGATCAAATTCCTGGGCAACCTGGCCTAAGACAATCAGTTTATCCGGAGTAATTTCACCACCAGCGATGCGCGGCACCACGGAATAAGTTCCGTCTTTTTGAATATTACCCAGGAAGATATCGTTACTGTCCTGCAGTTCCATATGCTCATCTTCAAGAATATAATCATTCCAGAATGACGCGAGAATAGAGCCCGCCGCAGGTTTACAGATTTCACAGCCTAAACCACTGCCGTGTTCACTGAGCAGCTGGTCAAAGGTTTTGATTTTTTTAACGCGCACAATATCCGCTAATTCTTGACGGGAGTATTCAAAGTGTTCACAAATATTGTTATTCACTTCAAAACCTAAATTAGCCAGCTCAGCATCTAGAACTTGTTTGGTTAATGCGGCACAGCCACCACAACCGGTAGAGGCTTTAGTCGCATCCTTAAGATCGCCCATCGAGCAACAACCTGCTGCCACGGCTTCTTTAATATCACCTTTGGTGACATCAAAACATGAACAAATGGCTGCGCTATCAGGCAATGCATCCACACCCAAACCTGCGCCCGCCTCTTCATCTCCTGTACTAGGCAGAATAAGCACAGCTGGGTTCGCCGGTAAATCCATATCATTCAGCAGCAGTTGCAGTAACGAACCATAAGCTTCCGTATCACCGACCAGGACAGCACCGACTAACTTAGTACCGTCTTCAGAAACAATCAGACGTTTATAGACCTGCTCAATTTCATCATGATAAGTGTAGGACTGTGCTCCCGGTGTTTGCCCGTGCACTTCACCAATACTGGCTACATCAATACCCAGCAGTTTAAGTTTGGTACTCATATCCGCGCCGGTAAATTCCTGCGCTTCACCTTTAATATGTGCCGCCGCCACTTTAGCCATTTGATAACCGGGTGCTACCAGGCCAAAGATAAAGTTATTCCACAGCGCACATTCACCAATGGCGTAAACATTGTCAATATTTGTCTGGCAGTGGTTATTAATCACAATACCGCCACGCTCACCCACTGTCAGCCCACATTGGCGCGCCAATTCATCCTGAGGACGGATACCCGCGGAGAAAACAATAGTATCTGTTTCTAAAAAGGTCCCATCGGCAAAGTTCATGCGGTAGCGACAGTTTTCACCTGCGACAATTTCAGTGGTCGCTTTTTCAGTATGTACCTGCACACCGAGGTCTTCGATTTTACGGCGTAGTAATTGACCGCCGCCTTCATCTAGCTGTACAGCCATCAGACGTGGCGCAAATTCCACTACATGGGTTTCTAAACCTAAATCTTTCACGGCTTTGGCCGCTTCCAGGCCTAATAAACCACCACCCACAACCACACCGACTTTACTCACTTTACCCGATGCGGTGATCGCCTGCAGATCTTCAATAGTACGGTAGACATGACAGTGCTCTTGGTCATTACCCGGAATAGGCGGCACAAAAGGATAAGAGCCGGTTGCTAAAATCAGCTTGTCATAGGACTCTATACGCCCACTTTCGGTGACCACCTGTTTATTGTCTGTATCAAGTTCAATAACCTTGTCATTAAGGACAAAGTTAATACCATTCTCATTGTAATAATCCGCATCGGTCAGTGCTAAATCATCTGCTGTTTTACCTGAGAAGAAAGCACTTAACTGTACTCGATCATAAGCCAATCGAGATTCTTCAGAGAAGGTAACCAGATCGTAATCGACACTGTCATCTGTGATTACATTCTCAATAAATTTATGGCCGACCATTCCGTTTCCGACCACTACAATGCGTTGTTTTGTCATCATTATTCCCTTGCTGTTATTAATCTAATTCGTAAATATTATCTGTTGCCTAAATGCTTAGGCGGATAAGATCTGGCGATCTTTAATTTCGTCATAAACCGAGCAGTTTTCATTAAGCCACTGCAACTGCTGAGAAAGTTCAACCACTTTTCCCACCATGATTAGCGCCGGAGATTTAACCTGGTGTTGCGTCACTAACGCTGCCAATTGCGCTAAAGTACCGGTGATCACGCGCTGCTCCGGACAACAGCCGTTTTCAATCAAGGCAACCGGGGTATTTTTATCCAAACCGGCATTCTGCAGTTCCGTCTCAATTAGTTGTGCTTTACTAAGGCCCATATAAAAGACCAGGGTATGGTTCATTTTTGCCAGTGCCTGCCATTGAATGCCCAGCTCTTTTTCCGCGTGGGCGGTAACAAAAGTACAACCTTGCGATAAACCACGGTGGGTTAATGGAATGCCGGCATAGCTGCTGCAACCAGCTGCTGCGGTAATACCCGGGATAATTTCAACCTGGATGCCGGCGGCTTTTAAGAGCAGCATCTCTTCAGCACCGCGACCAAAAACAAAGGCATCCCCGCCTTTTAAACGGCATACATTTAAACCTTGCTGCGCTTTTTCTATTAATAGCTGGTTAATTTCATCCTGTGTCGAACTGTGCGCACCTTTTGCTTTGCCGACATAAAGCGCTTCACTATGCGCTGGAAAAAGAGCACGAATCTCACTGCTAACTAAATTATCAAAGATGATCACATCGGATTGCTCTATGCTGCGCAGTGCTTTGATCGTCAATAAATCAGGATCACCCGGCCCGGCGCCGACTAACGCGACTTTGCCGAAAGTAGAGGGTGTTTTTTTGTGAATGGAAGCGATGTTATGGGAATGTTTAATATCCGTTATTTTTAATAGCAGGGTTGGCTGCTCTGCTTTGCTTTCCTGTAAACTCATTTTCCCCTCCGATGTCGATTGCTAAAAAGCAACCAAATTTAACAATTATTTAACACTACTAGCAATTAAAGTGCCAAAAATAAAAACAACCCCGCCAGATGTTTAAAAAATAGCAAAATCAACCAGTTAACAAGCACACTTATTTCATCTAGATATATTAATTAAATTTATCAATAATATTCAGATATAAAGGCCGCACCAACAAGGTGCGCAGCGCACCAATGCAACGCACTTTTATTGGCAATTGCGCCTTACTGTGAAAATAATGTTACAATTGAGTTAAAAATATTTACAAAGTAAAAGCTTAAGCATCTGTTTTTTAAGTAGAACTAATTTTTGTTAACTTTTTTGCAAAAAAAATCGAACTTGGTGCGGCCTTTGCTATATATATGAAGTAATAAAAGATAAGTTCACAGCGACAGAGAGGAAACATGACAATTGAGAAAAGCTTATGGACAAAAACAACTTGCGCCTATTGTGGCGTTGGCTGCGGGGTGGAAGCTAAAACCAATGCGCATGGTTTGCTGGATATTCGCGGTGATAAGGATCATCCCGCCAATTACGGCCGTTTATGTTCGAAAGGCTTAGCCCTGGGTGAAACCGTGGTCCACGAGGGGCGCTTACTGCATCCCTCAATCGATGGTTTGACCACTGACTGGCCGACGGCAATCAGCCATGTCGCCGCACAGTTCTCTCAAACTATTAAAGAGTTTGGTCCCGATTCAGTGGCTTTTTATGTATCAGGGCAACTGCTTACCGAAGACTATTATGTCGCCAATAAGTTAATGAAGGGCTTTATCGGTAGCGGCAATATTGATACTAACTCGCGTTTATGTATGTCCTCTAGTGTGGCCGGCCATAAACGTGCCTTTGGCGCCGATGCCGTGCCCATCTGTTATGATGATTTAGAAAAAACCGATATGGTAGTGATCACCGGCTCCAACCTCGCCTGGTGTCATCCGGTACTATTTCAGCGTTTAAAAGCCGCCAAGCAGGCCCGTCCTGAGCTGTTTATTGTGGTCATCGATCCACGCAGAACCGATACCTGTGATATTGCCGACCTGCACCTGCCTATCCAACCCGGAGCAGATGTGGCCCTGTTTAACGGCCTGTTAAACTATCTTGTCGAGCAGAACAAAACTGATCCAAGCTACATTGACGCTTACACCGAAGGCTTTGCGCAGGCATTCAGCAGTGCCAGTCAGGAATGTGCGGATTATGATGATTTTCTCAACAGAGTTGCTGTTAGCGAAGCACAGCTGCAAACCTTCTATCAAAAATTTGCCGCTACGGAAAAGGTGCTGACCATCTACTCGCAGGGAGTCAACCAATCTTCTCAGGGCACGGATAAAGTCAATAGTATTATCAACTGCCACCTCGCTACGGGCCGTATCGGCAAAGAAGGTATGGGTCCCTTCTCTGTCACCGGACAACCTAATGCTATGGGCGGCCGTGAAGTGGGTGGCCTGGCCAATACCCTGGCCAGCCATATGGATTTTGGCAATACCTCACACCAGCAGCTGGTCAGTGATTTTTGGCAAACTGAGCAGTTAGCCACAAAACCTGGATTAAAAGCCATTGATCTCTTTGATGCTATCGATAGCGGCAAGGTCAAGGCTGTATGGATCATGGCCACCAACCCCGTGGTCAGCCTACCCGACAGCAATAAAGTGATTCGCGCGTTAAAAAAATGTCCTCTGGTAGTCGTCTCTGACTGTATTAAAGATACTGACACCACGCGTTTGGCCAATGTGCTCCTGCCGGCTCAAGGCTGGAGTGAAAAGTCCGGCACGGTCACCAACTCCGAGCGCCGCATCTCGCGCCAGCGCCGGCTATTGCCCACTCCCGGAGAAGGCAAGGCAGATTGGTGGATTATCAGTCAAGTGGCGCAAAAGATGGGCTTTGAAAAGGCCTTTGCTTATCTGCATGAGGGGCAGATTTTTGATGAATATGCGCGAATGACCACCATAGGCAATCCCGAGGGGAAAAACCGTGCGCTAAATTTAAGTGGTCTGACTAATCTCGGTAACCAAGGCTACCAGCAATTACAGCCGCAACAATGGCCGGTCACTGAATATCAATCACAGCTGGTTGAGCAGCGCTTATTTCACGATAACCGCTTTTTTACCGCTAATGGCAAAGCACAGTTTATCAGCGTCTCTCACCAGGATCCTTTAAGCTTATGCAGTGCAAACTACCCCTTTATTCTCAACAGCGGGCGTATTCGTGACCAATGGCACACCATGACCCGTACCGGACTGGCTAGCCGTTTAGGTGCGCATAAGCCCGAGCCTTTTGTGAGCATGAATCCGGCCGATGCCATGGCCGCCCAGCTCAGCGAAAACGACTTAGTACAATTAACTAGCGAATATGGTAAGGCGGTAGTGCGCGTTAATATTTCCGAGCAAGTTCAAGGCAAGCAGCTGTTTATGCCCATTCACTGGAATAAAACCACCGCCAGTCAAGCCAACGTCTGTGCCCTGATCAAGCCGAACACCGATGCCAATTCCGGGCAGCCTGAATTTAAACACAGCCCGGTGAATATCGAAAAGTGGCACTATCATAGTGAGGCTTTACTATTAAGCCGCGTGCCGCTGGATCTCAGCCAGTTTGCCTACTGGGTCAAACAAAGAGTCGCTGCCGGTTACCTGTATCGCGTTGCCGAGGCCGTTTCTCCGCTACAGCTTATGCAGCAATGCGCCGAGTTGTTACAACCCGCGCAGGGTAAAACCCTCAGTTACTCGTCAAACCCTGACAGCGCGCAACCTATCTACCGTTATGCCAATATCCAAGCGCAACAAATGCACAGCGCCTATATTGTCAGTGCTAACTTACAGCAGCAGGAGCTCGATTGGTTACAGGGCTTACTCGATGAAGAGATCGATGCCAGCGTGGAGCGCTCCATTATCTCCGGGCAGATTGAAGGAAAACTAGCCGCCGGCAAAATCATTTGTGCCTGTAAACAAGTCGGCATCAATACCATTAACAGCGCGATTCAAGAGCAACAGTTAAGCAGTGTTGAAGCGATCAGCGAGTTTACCGGCGCGGGAACCGGTTGTGGGACTTGTCTCAGTGAGGTAGAGGCGATTTTACAGGAGCACTCCCAGGAGCTGAGTATTGGCCAGCAGCCGGAGCAAAGTTTACAGGACAACCCCGTGCAGTATTACTCCGCCTAAACCTTGAAATCAAAGCTGCCAAGGCGCTGCGTGTAAAACAGCCGCTAAAGACAAAACAAAAATGGCTCGATTGGCTTAAATTAAGCCAATCGAGCCATTTTTTCAGGACGACTTAGAGTACCCGTAGACCTTATCTTTAGCTTTTATTGCCGCGTCCACTTAGCAAGTGATTGCTGATCGCTTTCTCGCGCATCCACCCAATAACTCTCACCCTGCTGATTGCTCTCCTTTTTCCAGAAAGGAGCCTGGGTTTTCAGATAATCCATAATAAATTCACAGCAGGCAAACGCCTCCTGACGGTGTATACAAGCAATACCGACAAATACAATTTGATCCTGCAGTTGCAGTTTCCCCACCCGATGGATCACAGTGCAGGCTAAAATAGGCCAACGCTGTTTCGCCTGTTCCACTATTTCCGCTAAGGATTTTTCCGTCATTCCCGGATAATGCTCCAGGGTTAAACTGGAGACAGACTGCCCTAGATTACAGTCACGCACTAAACCGCTAAAAGTGACAATCGCCCCCACGCTGGACTGTTGACGCAATCGCTCATATTCAATCTGCTGATTAAAATCTTCCCTTTGTACTCTAATCATATTCAGCCTCCCGTAACCGGAGGAAAGAAGGCCACCTCATCGCCCTTCTGCAAAGCACAGTTACTTGTCGCCATGCTTTGGTTAACCGCCACCAGCAACTGCTTATTATTAAGTGCACTTGCCCATATTGGCCCGCGTGCCCTTAGGTTATTCAGTAAAGTGCTCACATCCGGGTTATCGGCACTGGCTAACTGCACTTCCCCTACACCTAACCGATCCCGTAACCCGGCAAAAAACAACACCTTGATCATAATTATTGTTCTCCTAAAACAGCGCTTAACTAGCCTTAAAGGGCCCGGATTTACCACCGGTTTTTTCCAGCAGTTTGAGCTCTGAGATGACCATATCCTTCTGCACCGCCTTACACATATCATAAATGGTTAAGGCCGCCACCGAGGCCGCGGTCAACGCTTCCATCTCAACCCCGGTTTTTCCCGCCAGTTTGCATAAGCTGCTGACACAGACACGGCTGAATTGCGGCTCTGCGGTAATTTCCACCTCGACCTTGGTTAATGCCAGAGGATGACACAAAGGGATCAGATCGGCGGTTTTCTTGGCAGCCATAATGCCGGCAATGCGCGCCGTGGCAAAGACATCCCCTTTATCATGTAAGCCACTGACAATGAGCTCCAGCGTCTGTGCAGACATTAACACATAGGCCTGCGCTCGGGCTTGGCGCTCACTGACGCTTTTATCTGTGACATCGACCATATTGGCCTGACCATCTTGATTGATATGAGTAAATTTTCCTTGCATAGCAACCTTCTACTGACCGATATGGGGAATAAAATTACAGGGTTTATGCTGCGAATTTAACTGTTCAGCAATAATTTTCGTCCAGGCTGTTTTACACGCTCCCGTTGAGCCCGGCATGCAGAAAATAACGGTTTTATTGGCAAACCCGGCCAAGGCGCGACTTTGTATGGTCGAGGTGCCTATTTCCAAATACGAGAGTTGTCGAAAGAGCTCACCAAAACCTTCCACCTGCTTATCAAACAATACCGATACCGCTTCCGGTGTGCTGTCTCGCTCGGTAAACCCGGTGCCGCCGGTAATTAAAATAGCTTCAATCTGCTCATCGGCTATCCAGGCCGCCACTAGCGCGCGAATTTTATAGCGATCATCAATTACAATCTGTTTATCGGCAAGCTGATGCCCGGCGGCTGTTAATGCTTCCACCAGATAGCCACCCGATGTATCCGTCTCCTCATTACGGGTATCGGAAACCGTTAAAACGGCAATATTGGCGGCCTTAAATGCCTTACTCGCATGATCACTCATAAATATCCTTATTCTCTTTTAATTTATTGAAAGTTGTTAAACAGTGCGCCCACTGCTCAGGCGTATTACTATTTTGAAAACGAAAAGCTACTTCTTCCGAGTAACTAAGCGATTGTATTTTAAGTTCTTTTAATAAGCGATACAGGGATCGCTGTTTCTTTTCTTTGCCGTTCAGGGCAGCTGACAAATAGTTTTTAAGACTTAATTCAAGCGGCAAAATCATGGGAAAGGTCGCGTCCTGGCAAAAAACGCCCTGAGGAAAACGGGTGAACGCCTGCAGCAGCCAGCGGCATTCAGATTCACTTAACAGCGGCATATCCACGGGTAAAATAAACACCGCATCATAACGATCATAAAGTGAGTTAACGCAGGCATGTATTCCAGATAATGGCCCCAGTTGCTGGTGAATATCGAGAATACACTTATAAGGCGGATAGTTGCCGCTTACAAACACCTCAGCCAGCCCCGCACCTTGCAATAGATCCACTGCCCTTGCTAATAGACTTTTCTGCAGGCAGCGTAATTGCGCTTTATCCTGCCCCATTCGTTTTGATAACCCTCCCGCCAGGACAATACCGGCAATTTTTAAAGAATGGCCCGCCGTTGCACAGCGCTTGCTCAGATCTGCATCCATATTAGCCACCAATGGAGGCCAAGTGCGGGGTGCCACCGCTCTTTCCCAGGGCCAAATAATGACTGACTTTTTTGCTGCCCAGCGCAGCGACAATGCGCGCCTTGAGTTTTTCCTTATCAGCAGGTGAGGTTAACAGATCGCGAAGGTCGACCCCCTCTTCCCCAAACAGACAGAGATGTAATCGCCCCACAGAGGAAACGCGCAGACGGTTGCAGTTATCACAAAAGTTTTTACTGTAGGGCATGATCAGACCGATTTCTCCCTGATAATCGCTATGCCTGAACACCTGAGCAGGACCATCATGACTGAGCGGTACCTTTTGTATCCAGCCGGCTTTTAGTAATTTATCTTTAATCGCCTGCCCGGAAATATGGTATTGCTTGAAAAAATCACTGTTGTCTTCGGTTTGCATTAATTCGATAAAGCGCAGTTGCATCGGCTGATCTTTTATCCACTGCATAAACAGCTCAAGATTACCATCATTCAACCCTTTCATTAGTACCGCGTTGATTTTCACCTGCTGAAAACCCGCTGCGGCTGCTGCATCGACCCCAGCCATGACTTTCTGAAAAATATTTTTACCGGTGATTAAGGAAAAGGTTTTCGCATCTAAGCTATCCACACTGACATTAATACCGTTAAGGCCGGCAGCAAACCACTGCTGAGCATTATTTTGCAGGCTAAAGCCATTGGTGGTAGTGGCCACTTTTTCAATACCGGGCGTTTCAGCAATGGTGGAGATAATAGTAGCAAAGTCTTTGCGTAAACTCGGTTCGCCACCGGTTATGCGCACTTTTTTAGTGCCAAGCTCAGCAAAGGCGGAAACTAAATTTTTAATTTCCGCTTCACTGAGAAACTGCTTTTTATGGGTGCGCTGATATCCATCAGGAAGGCAGTAATTGCATTTAAAATTACACACATCGGTAATGGACAGGCGCAGGTATTCAAACTTCCTATTGAAGTTATCAACGAGCTGCTGTTGCATCTTAAGTTCCTTTCCAAACACGGGAGGCAAAGCCATTTCTCGCTTTACCCTTCTTAAGCCAGCCATACAGGCAGATTAAGCGGCTCAGCACGCTTATTTATAGCCAAAGGTATAAACTTAGCGGCACTGAGCTCGGAGCTATTGTTATCTATATGACTTACAAATTAGCATTAACCCAGTTAATCGGTCAACTATTTTACGCGGATGCCGGCCTGCGCTGTTGCTCTCCCCTGGCCACCATCCGTTAATGGCAGCGGCCGCCAGCAGCAATAGGTAAGTAGGCATAGCAGAGCCTGACAGGCGGCTTAATTGCCGCTCACTGTACGAAGAAACTGCCTGGCTATTGAGCTCAGTCTAACAGATGGCTATAGGGCTCAATGATGACGCTTTCACCGGCCTGTACATTGCCTCTTTCTTGTTCAAGAACAATAAAGCAGTTGGATTGACTCATCGAGCTGAAAATGCCGGAGCCTTGCTTACCTGTGCTTTTTACAATTATCTGTCCCGCTTGATTAACAGCATAAAGCCCGCGTTGAAAATCCGTACGCCCCGCTTTTTTTCTGATCTCATCCTGGATAATGGCAGTAAAACGGATAGGCGCTTTCCCGGCGACACCACTTAACTTGTTGATGGCTGGCACGGCCAGCTGATAAAGAGTGACCAGCGCTGAAACGGGGTTACCCGGCAGGCCAAAAAAAACGCTGTTTGGCAGGTGGCCAAAGGCAAAGGGCTTTCCGGGTTTAATGGCCAGCTTCCAAAAACTAATACCACCAAGTTCGCTTAATATCTCCTTAATAAAATCCGCTTCACCAACAGAAACACCACCGCTGCTGATGACCACATCGGCTTGTTGATCGGCACTAAGAAAGGCCTTCCTAAGCGCATTTTTATCATCTTTAATGATACCGAAGTCAATCACCTCGACATTCAAACGCGATAATAGCGCAATCATACTGTAACGGTTACTATCGTAAAGCTCGCCAGCTTTTAGCGGTTCACCTAATGCTTTAAGTTCATCACCAGAAGAGAGCACCGCTACTTTCAGCTTGCGAAAAACCTGAACGCTTTGCAGTCCAAGGGAAGCCAATAAAGGAATATCACGAGGCGTTAATTGATGGCCCTGTTTTAATACCCTTTGCCCAAGCTTAATATCTTCCCCGACCAGGCGTACATTATCGCCCAGCCTTGGACTATGGGTAAATTGGATCTGTTCATCAATGGTTGATACTTGCTCCTGTATCACGACAGTATCCGCCCCCTCAGGCAACACTGCACCGGTCATAATACGCACGCAGCAACCACTGGGAATTTCACCAATATAGGGGGAGCCTGCCAAGGCCCGGCCAACCTGTTTTAACACAACAGGTTGCTCACAACTGCAGTTTTGCAGCTCGACCTGAGACAGCGCATAGCCATCCATGGCAGAGTTATCAAAAGCCGGCACATTAAGAGGCGATAAAATATCCTCAGCCAGGGCATAACCCAAGGCCTGCTCTAACGGCAAGCTAATTGCCTGGCACACATTCGTTAATTCGCTTTGCATCTGTGATAATGCCGACTCAATTGGCATTAATCCCTTTACGTCACAACAGCCCATCTATTTCCCCTAGATAAAAATAATATTTTTTATTGTGACCTCTTATGATCAAGAGTGCAATGCGCGGCACAGAGAGAAAAAAGAAAAAGCAAGATGGCAACTTCTTTTCGCTATTTTTGCAAGGCAAAAAAAAACCCAGGCGATTAAACCTGGGTTTTTAATGTGGCTCCTCTTGCTGGGCTTGAACCAGCGACACACGGATTAACAGTCCGTTGCTCTACCAACTGAGCTAAAGAGGAATTGTTCTTTTTATACCTTACTGATAATCCGAGTAATGGGCTAACAGTACTTCTATCGCCCTACCAAATAATCAGATAGGAATTGTCTTTTATATACTGCCAATCCGTTGTAATGGCTTAACAGTGTTCTCTTTGGCTCTACCAACTGAGCTAAAGAGGAGTTTTTCTAATATTTACAGTGTTTTCACACCTTAGTTTCGACTTAAAATCCAAACTAAAAAAAGTGGCTCCTCTTGCTGGGCTTGAACCAGCGACACACGGATTAACAGTCCGTTGCTCTACCAACTGAGCTAAAGAGGAATTGTTCTTTTTATACCTTACTGATAATCCGAGTAATG
>JBFGZH010000060.1:0-11953 GCA_041586895.1 Psychromonas sp.
AACGGTCATTTCCGTCAGGATCTCTATTACCGCTTAAATGTGATGCCGATTAATTTGCCGCCACTGCGCGAAAGGTTGGAAGATTTGCCTGATTTAGCGCGCTTCTTAGTCAATAAACTGGCCAAACATCAGGGCCGCACTCTAAAGATTAGCAGTGGTGCGATTCGTCTGCTGATGGGCCATAACTGGCCGGGTAATATCCGTGAATTAGAAAACTGCCTGGAGCGGGCATCGGTGATGAGTGAATCGGGATTAATTGACCGGGATGTGGTGATGATTAACCAAAACAGCATGATGCCCTCGAGTCAGGTCTATCAGCAGGAGCTTAATCAAGGGATGACGCAATCGACTGAGCCGTTAGCCAACGACAGTGCCGATATGGACGAGCGACAACGGGTGATCAATGCACTCGAGCAGTCCGGTTGGGTACAGGCCAAAGCTGCCCGTCTGCTGGGCATGAGTCCAAGACAGATAGCTTACCGAATCCAGACCATGAATATTCATGTGCGGCGTATCTAAATATCATTAAATACAAGAGTACAGCCGGCATATTGACAGGCGTTAATCTGCCGGCTGTTTTAGAATGCGCTTAAAGCGCCTGCGGGGCTAATTCAAAGCAGTTTTTCGCACAGGCCTGCGCACAGGCGCCGCAACCGATACAGTTGTCGCCATCGGCAATGCTCATCACCATACGCACATCGTCATCGTAATCATCTTCAAACTCTTCATCGACCTCAATCTCTTCCGGAGCAAAGACATTGCGAGTACAGACGTTATAACAACGTCCGCAACCGATACAGCTTGCCTGATCTAATGATTCGATATAGGTGGGTGTCCAGCTTTCTCCAGCCTTAGTAAGTCCCGTTACATGTGCCATTTTTTTCTCCTTTTTTGTGTTTCAGACGCCTGCGGATCAGGGAAATCCTGATCCGTTCAGTGGTCTGAATATTGTTTAATTCTCTACATCCCATTCACTGTCTGCTAATTTTTCAAAATAATCGCTATCCTGTTTTTTGCTGTTTTGCCTTTGCTGGCGCAGGGCTATTTCTCCCGGCCAGTTGTCTTGAATCTGGGTTACCAGATTGGCAATCAGATCCGCCTGCGGATGGATCACCACGCGTATGCCATTGGCCATCAGCTGCTGGCGTACCGGGTTACCACAGGCAAGGCAATACACCGCAAAGCAGTCCTGCAGTGCGGTTAAGCGGGCATCGATCTTTTTCTGGTTGTGTCCTTCACTGGCCATAAAATCAACCGTGCGCAGGTGCTCACTGCCCTGCGCTGAGACGCGGTAAATTGTAAACTGCGGGCAGCTGCCGAAATGCTCATTGAGATGCCTTAGGTCGTTACTGGCAAAGGCGATATTAAGGGTGTTTTCTGCAAATTCATCCATGCTCAGTCTCCATTTGTATCTGCCCTAAATCCTGTTTAAGCGCTGAGTGCGAGTGATAGGCGGGAATGCTGTGCACTTCATGACGTAATAAATTAGCCAGCTCAAACAGCGGATTGCGAACCCCTTGGTGATCGTTACTGGCAAAGGCGATATTAAAGGTGTTTTCTGTGAATTCATCCATGCTCAGCCTCCACTTGTATCTGCCCTAAATCCTGTTTAAGCGCTGAGTGGTAGACGGGAATGCTGTGCACTTCATGACGCAGTAAATTAGCCAGTTCAAACAGGGTATTGCGAATACCCTGATAACCGATAAAAGATTTTGCAAAACAGCCAAATTGATCGTGCACCGGAATACCGATGCGCAGCAGCGGCACCGCCACCTTTTTAGCAATGCTGACGGCATGCGAATTAGACAGCAGCAGATCCACATCCTCCTCTATCGCCTGTTCCTGGAGATCCTGCAAATCACCTATCTGCACTTTATCCACCGGCAGCGATGCCAGTTGCGGTTGATTAGATGGCGCTATGACCACCGCTGACTTGATATTCAGCGTTTCAAACAGCGCAGTGAAGGCGGTCAAATGATCCGCCTCCATGGCCAGGGCGGCTTTTTTGCCACCGAGTTGCGGGTGGGTATCAATAAGCGCATCACATAACTGCCCGCGCGCCCGCTGCAGCGAAGCCGGTACTTTGCGGCCGCTGAGCTGGCTTAACAGCATAACCAGGCGATCGCTCTCTTCCAGCGTATGCAGGTGGGCAAAGGTTTCGGTTTGAATACGCGTGCGTTGCGCTAACATGCTGGCGACGCGCTCCAGGGAGCGCCCGACCACTATGGTTGCCAGCCCCTGACCCAGGGTTTTAATCTGTTCAACCGTGGCCCCGCCCTGTGATAGGGAGGTGAAGTCATGTTCCGCCAGATGTCCATCCAGCGATAAACTGAGATCCGGAATCACCACAGGTGTTAAAGCAAAGGCTTCCACATAACTCTTTAACAGCTCCACATCGCCCGGCGTCAGCATATGGCTGACCACCAGATTGATGCGTTTACGGCGTACTGTGCTCGGCGCTTTATCCGGCACCAGCTGTTCGATCATGGCCTCGACGACGGCGGCATAGCCATTTTCCAGAGAGCCGTAAAAATCCGGTGTATTGACCGCGACTATTGCCGTGTTTTTGAATTTAGGCTGCTCAATCTGGAACTCTTTTACCGCCTTGGCAATATCAGAGCCTTGCGCTTCAGTTAACCCTGAGGTGAGCAGGCCGATCAGTTTCGGGTGATGGCTCTGGCATAAATTAGTAAATGCCTGGGTCAGGTTATCATCAGAGCCCATCACGGTTGAAATCGGATCCATCGCCGTTGACTGCATCGGAATCGGCTCATGAAAATGTTGTATTAAGAAGACCTTGGCAAAGGCGCTACAACCCTGTGCGGCATGCATCAGCGGCATCGCTTTATCTGTACCTAAAAATGCCAGTGCCGCGCCAAGTGGCTGGCCCACTTTTAAGGGTTGCTCTGCCAGCGGTTTTTTATTGGGAATTATTTGTGCCATATACTGTTCCTAAGTTGCCGTTAGTGAAGACAAAATTAATGCGTTATAACCATGGGGCGGGCCTGCTGGTTTGCTGCCATACCGGATTTTCCAGGGTTAAACATAATTGCTGAGCAAGGGTGAGCATGCCCTGGAATCCGGCGAAGGCATGTTCGCGCTCCTGATTGACTTCAACAAAGGGCATGCGCGCTTTATAAGCGGTATACATATTACGGCCACCGGCGATCATGACATCGGCTTTATACTGATAAGCAACATCGAGAAGATTACGCGGGCTGGTTTCTTCCAGTAACAGCGCATTGTCACCCATCAGTTCGCGGATCCTGGCTTTATCTTCCTCTGTACTCTTACGCGTACCGCTGGCAATCACTTCCATGCCGAGATCCTGCAGTGCGGAAACAATCGACCAGGATTTCACGCCGCCGGTATATAAAAGTGCTTTTTTACCCTGTAGTTTTTCCCGGTAGGGCTCCAGGGCTTCATTAAGCGAGGCCAGCTCCTGGGCAATTAATTGTTCGGTGCGCAGGCTAAGGTCGGGATCGTTAATCAGGCTGGCAAACTGGCGAAGCGCCTCACACATATCGCGCACACCGTAGAAACTGCCTTCAAACCAGGGGATCTGATATTTTTCTTCCAGTCTGCGCGTCACATTGACCTGTGCACGAGAGCAGACCAGCATAATCGCCTCGGCATGGTGCATGGTCTGCAGTTCCCGATAGCGGCAGTCTCCGGAGAGGTTGGCCAATACCCGTAAACCTAATCTGTCCAGCAAAGGCAGAATATGCCACAGCTCTCCGGCGATATTGTATTCACCGACCAGCGCGATATCGTGGACTATGCCATCGGCAAAATCAGGTTTAGGGGCGGGTTTAGCCGTCCCTATCACTTTATCGACCATCACCTGACCGGCGATGCGGTTACCGAGGTTTTTATTACCGTAAAATCCGGCGGCATCAATGGCGATCACCGGCAGTGCGACCTTTTTTTGGGCCATTTTGCAGACGGCTTCGATATCATCCCCCTCCATCGCCGGAACACAGGTGTTATAGACAAAAACGGCACTGGGAGCATGTTTGTTAACCGCTTGTAATATGGAATGATAAAGACGCTTTTCGCCGCGGCCCATAATCACATCCTGCTCGTTCAGATCTGTGGTAAAACCTAAACGGTACAGCTCCGGGCCTGAGCTTTGCGAGCCGCGTTTATCCCATGAGCTGCCGGCACAGTTAACCGGACCATGAACGATATGCGCAACATCTGTGATTGGCAGCAGGGTTATCTGTGCGCCGTCAAAACAGCAGCCGCCTGCGGTTGCACCTGGTTTAGCCGGCGCGCAGCCCGATTTTGATTTTTTATTGTGGCTGCAGGCAGGTTCATTCTGCAGCTCTTTTATTTCTGATTGACGCATATACACTCCATTAGTCAGCATTTCTATTGATCTTGATTGCAACTGCTATGCCATTTGTAAGTTGTTGATATTTATGTTTTATTTGCTGTTGTGTTTGTGACAATGAGTGGCATGCAACACGACATTCTGAATGCTGGACGCTTCTGCTAAGCGTCCAACGCCTTATTCCATCATTTCAAAGCGGCTGCTTAGCTGATTTGCCTGACCTGTCAGTTTGGCTAACCAGGGCGGAAGAGATTGACTCTGCATACGCTGTTGCAGTTGTTCAAGCTGTTCCGTTATCGCAGGAAAAGTGTCGTTAACAGGTTTGCATTTCATCGGGTGAATATCGTTACGGATAACGCGCGCTGCAGCTGGGCCGCCAATGGAAGCACAGAACAGCAGTTGGCAATCTTTAATCAGATCGGCTCTGATGGCATTTTTATCGACCCCCCGTCCGCTTGCTGCCTGACGAACGTCTATTTTCTGATAGTTATCGGCATCCATAGCATAGATATAAAATTGCTCACAGGAGCCAAAGTGACCGTCAACGGTGACGCCATCGGTTGTAGCAAAAGCAATTTGTAGTTTTTGTGTCTCTGTGGTCATGCTGTTCTCCTTGGACTAAAAATAAAAAATGAAGCTCGATGCATGCTAATGGTGATGGGAAGGCCATGATTTGCCCTGCAGCGGGCCAGTGCTTCATGCTATCTTGCGCCGCTGCAATTTTGTTCATTAAACTTTGAGTGATGTGTTGGCCACTACAGATATTTCCTGGGGCTGACGCATCTACATTGCCATTAGTCATCATCTTAGTTGTTCTTGGTTGCAACTGTTGTGCCAAGTATAAGTTATTGATATGTAGTCAATATTTTGTGTTCTCATGTGGTGTTTACGACAATCAATAGGGAGCAACACGACATTCAGTCAATACAGCAACAGGCTGCAATCTTATCTACTTGCGTTTGTGCCTCAGGGGATTTTTTAAACCCTTTTTTCAGCAGCCTTATAAGGGGATAAGGGGCAATCTCTTTGCTCAATGAGGTCATTCGCTGGGTGATTAAGTGACTATCTGAGATTGGCGATGAAAACATTTCGTCAGTGACAGGCTTATGCAGAGTTCAGCCTGGTTAAACAGAGAAAGACGGCGTTAATTGCTGCACTCGTAGGTCATTGCGCGCGAGGAAATAGTTATTGGCAGATTCGCAGGGCATGAACCTTAATGTAAATAACTACTCCTGCGGCGATTAAGCATTAACCTCGGCGCATTCTAATGGTGATCGGCAGCGTTGGCGGTGCGGGTAAAGGCTCGAAATAAAAACTCATGCCATTGTTTAAGGTCATCTTGCCACCCCACTTATCGGCATCGGTAAATTCGAGTGAAGTTATTTCCGCTTCCAGATCTTTTTTGGCAATATACCCGGTCAGGATATCATCTTGTTTTCTTATCATAATGTTAGGCATAACAGCTCCTTGCTGAAGAGAAAAGAAGCCGAACATCCTGTTTGTTTATTCAGGATGTTCGGCTGGAGTGTGTACTACAGATATGCTTATCTGATCAGGTCGTAACCGAAGTCAGTTTTACCATATTCACTAGTTTGGCTATCTAGTTTAGCCAGTACTTCATTAACCAGTGTGGTTAGAATCTGCATTGCACCTTCATAGCCCCAGGTTGTTTGACGGTGCATATGATGACGGTCAGTGATCGGGAAGCCGATACGGATTAGCGGTACAGTAAACTCTTCACCTTTCGCTTTGGTATCACGCTCGATAAACTTACCGTGAGAGTTACCGATCATAAAGTCAGGCTTGTTAGTGAACATTAATGAACGGAAATGCCATAGGTCTTTACCGATAAGTACTTCACAATCTTTACCGTAAGGGCTTGAGTCAAGCAGCTTCTGCATCGCTTTGCCCCATTTTTTAGTACCGTTATGGCAAAGAATGCTCGTCGGCTCACAACCTAACTCTAACAGGAAGCTAACCATACCCAGTAGGTAATCAGGGTCGCCGTAGATACCGAACTTCTTACCGTGTAACCAGGTGTGGCTGTCGGTCATCATATCAACGAGGCGGCCGCGCTCTTTAGCTAGCGAATCAGGGATAGCTTTACCTGTCAGCTCGCTCACTTTCATTAAGAACTCATCCGTTCCTTCTAAGCCCATTGGAATCTGCATCACGCTGGCAGGTTGTTTCCAAAGACCTTTAACGACCTTCTTAGTACGTACTAGCTGCCAAGGTTGCAGCATTAAGGTGTCGATGGCATTCGGCGCATCTTTCATCTCTTCAGGTGTTGTACCACCTGAGTACATACGGTAGGTACCGTCTGCCGGTGTATCCAGTACTTCAGAAGGGTCTGAAAGCAGGCTGTAAGGGACATCCATCTCCTGCATCATGCGGTGTAGCACACGGTAGTTACCCAGGTAAGTTTCAAAACCTGTTACCAGGTTGATCTTGCCATTGCTGCCGACTACTTTGTCTGCCATATCCGCTTTGGTAAAGTTATTGGCAAAACCTTCAAACATGCCGTCCCAACCCGTCAGGTGGCTACCCACGAAACTTGGCGTGTGCGCAAATGGGGTATTAACCTCTTGCGGAATGTGGCCGTCTTTTTTCGCATTATTGATAAAGGCACTTAAGTCATCACCAATAACTTCTGCCATACAAGTTGTTGAAACAGCGATAGTTTCAGGCTTGTATAGGGCGTAAGAGTTAGCCAGACCGGCATCCATATTTTTGTTACCGCCAAATACCGCTGCATCTTCGGTCATAGAGTCAGATACACAGGCAATCGGCTCTTTAAAGTGACGGTTAAAGTAACTGCGGAAGTAGGCAACACAACCCTGTGAACCGTGTACATAAGGTAGGGTTTTTTCAAAACCTAGCGAACAAAGTACCGCACCTAGAGGTTGGCAGGCTTTTGCCGGGTTAACTGTTAACGCTTTACGGGCGAAGTTTAGCTCTTTGTATTCTTCAGTTGTCGTCCACTCAAAGATTTCCTGAACTTTTTCATCGCTGTGTGCTTCTTCTGATAGTGCTTTCTTACGGGCCATCAGATCCTGATATTCCGGTTGGTTAAATAACGGATATCCAGGTTTGATTTCATCTATTGTTTGACTCATATTTAATTCTCCTCCTGCATCCGTTCTTTAAGAACAGTCAGGTATGATCTTTATTGATAGTGGTAGCAACTTATGTTGCTACCATATAGCTATTAACTCGGCTTAGGCTGCAGCTTCTTCTGCTTTACTTTCAACAAGCCAAGGTGCAGTCATCTTGCTCCAGCAAGGGTTGTTCAGTGTCATGTCCATATCGCGGGCAAAGATGCTAAAGCCATCGTAACCGTGGTAAGGACCTGAATAATCCCAGCTGTGCATTTGGCGGAAAGGGAAACCCATTTTCTGGAATATGTATTTCTCTTTGACACCAGAGCCAATCAGATCAGGTTGAATCTTCTTAACAAACTCTTCAAACTCATAACCGGTAACATCGTCATACAGTAATGTAGAGTCTTTTACATCCGGTAGGGTACGGTCGTAATCATCGTTATGACCGAATTCATAACCTGTACCTACGATTTCCATACCAAGATCTTCATAAGCACCGATCACATGGCGAGGACGTAAACCACCTACGTAAAGCATGACTTTTTTGCCTTCTAAGCGTGGTTTATATTTGTCAACCACAGCTTGCCATTGCGCTTTGTAGCTGGCGATAACCGCTTTGGCCTTCTCTTGAATCGTCTCATCAAATTTTGAAGCGATCTCTGTTAGTGATTCTTCAATTTTTGTTGGACCAAAGAAGTTAAACTCTAACCATGGAATATTGTATTTCTCTTCCATATAGCGGGCGATGTAGTTTACGCTTCGGTAACAGTGAACTAGGTTCAGTTTCGCTTTGGCGTTCAGTTCCATCTCAGAGATAGTACCGTCACCAGACCATTGTGAGATAACACGCAGACCGATCTCTTCAAGTAGTAAACGTGTCGACCAGGCATCACCACCGATATTGTAATCACCGATGAGGGCAACATCGTAAGGCGTGCCTTCGAAGCTGTCATCGTTTTCACGGTTATCAATCATTTTGTCACGCACTGCATCGTTGGCAATATGGTGACCTAAAGATTGAGAAACCCCGCGGAAACCCTCACAGCGTACAGGTACCACGACTTTACCGATTTTAGCTGAGGTTTCTTTAGCAACCGCTTCGATATCATCACCAATCAGACCAACCGGACATTCTGACTGAATGGAAATACCTTTATTTAGCGGGAACAGAGTTTCAATCTCTTCCATTAAGGTTTCCAGCTTTTTATCGCCACCGAAAACAATGTCTTTTTCCTGGAAATCAGAGGTAAAGTTCATTGTGCCGAAAGAGTTGACGCCGGTCTTACCTGTATAGTAGTTACGACGACCTGCGCTCGAGTATTGACCACAACCGATAGGACCGTGGCTAACATGGATCATGTCTTTGATTGGACCAAAAACAACACCCTTAGAGCCTGCGTAGGCACAACCACGAGCTGTCATTACACCAGGTTGAGATTTACGGTTAGAGGTAATACAGCTGCTACAGCTGCTAGCGTCGCTAGTACCCAAGTGTTTAGCACGGTCTGCTTTGGCAGCAGCGGGATAAACCTCAAGTACCTCTTCAATTAGCTTTTCATTTTGCTCTTTAATGTTAGTCATAAAAGGCCCCTTGTATTATGCTACAGCTTCATCAGCCAGCTCTTGCGCTGTTTTACCGATGATTGATTCATCTTCAACGTCCATGATACCGAATTCCATTAGCAGATCTTCAAGCTCATCCATTGTTACTGGAGTTGGGATAACGAACAGTTCATTGTGGATGATTTTTTGAGCAAGTGCGCGGTATTCATCAGCCTGCTTAGCAGTAGGATCATACTCGATTACTGTCATACGACGGATTTCAGCACGTTGTACAAGGTTGTCACGCGGTACGAAGTGAATCATTTGCGTACCTAGTTTTTCAGCCAGTGCCATAATTAACTCATCTTCACGGTCAGTTTTACGAGAGTTACAGATTAGACCCGCTAGACGTACGCTACCTGATTTAGCATATTTACAGATACCTTTAGAGATGTTGTTTGCCGCGTACATCGCCATCATCTCACCAGAACATACGATGTAGATTTCCTGTGCTTTGTTTTCACGGATAGGCATGGCGAAACCACCACATACAACGTCACCCAGTACGTCATAGAATACGAAATCAAGATCTTCTTCGTATGCACCTTCTTCTTCAAGGAAGTTGATCGCCGTGATTACACCACGACCTGCACAACCAACACCTGGCTCTGGACCGCCTGACTCAACACATTTCACATCACCGTAACCCGTTAGTAGTACATCTTCTAGTTCGATATCTTCTACCGTGCCGGCTTCAGCAGCCATTTCCATAATAGTGTTTTGCATTTTCGTGTGTAGAATAAGACGCGTTGAGTCGGCTTTAGGGTCACAACCAATGATCATCACTTTTTTACCTGCTTCAGCAAGTGCTGCCACTAGGTTTTGTGTAGTTGTAGATTTACCGATACCACCTTTACCATAAATTGCACATTGACGAATAGCCATAATTACTTCTCCTGCTTGTGTTTGAATTTAAATTGATAACTTGTTGTTACGTTTATTTAAATGCACTACTCGTACCAAGATCACAATTTGCTTCAAGTTATTGTATTTAAAGTGTTTTTATTTTGATTGTCGGTCGAAGGTGTTTATCGGCTAGCGATTAAGCGGACAAAAATGAGGTATTTTGTAATAAGTAAGACAAAGGAATGGCAGGGAATAAGTTGGCACGCCTGGCAATAACCAATTTGCGCCTGTAGAGAAATAAATTTATGCACTTTACTGCTGCAGGGAAGATAATCTTTGTGCTTATTATTTCGCTGCTGTTGTCTTAATAGCAATGCTTTATGGTCAATAAGCTGAAGCAGATCGGCTTTTGCCTGAACAGAAGCACAATAACAAGGCGCATGGCTGCTGTGCAGCTGTTGTTTTTGTTTCCTTATATAGTGTGCGTAATTAAAACTGTAAATCAGTGCAGAATTTGACTATTATCACGGTTTCTTTTTTTTTTGCTCTTTAATTACAGTGGGATTTATAAATGTCAGATTTACGTCAACAAGCGCTTGATTACCATGCTTTTCCGAAACCGGGTAAAATCAGTGTGGAAATAACAAAGTCAGCAGAAACTGCCGATGATTTATCACTGGCCTACAGCCCGGGTGTTGCTGAGCCGGTACGTGAAATAGCGGCCAATCCTGATGATGTTTATAAATACACAGGCAAAGGCAATCTGGTTGCTGTTATTAGTAACGGCACGGCCATTTTAGGTCTGGGTAATTTAGGCCCGCTGGCTTCTAAACCGGTAATGGAAGGTAAGGCGCTGTTATTCAAACGTTTTGCAGGTCTTGATTGTATCGATATTGAAGTTAAGCACCGCACATCTGAAGAGTTTGTCAATACTGTTGCTAATATTGCCGATACCTTTGGCGGCATTAATCTGGAAGATATTAAAGCGCCGGAATGCTTTGAAATTGAAAAAGCCCTCAAGCAACGCTGCAGCGTACCGGTTTTTCATGATGATCAGCACGGCACGGCCATTGTCACGGCTGCGGCTATGATTAATGCGCTGGAAATTCAGGGTAAAAAAATTGCAGAAGCTAAAATTGTCTGTATGGGAGCCGGTGCCGCCGCTATTGCCTGTATGGAACTGCTGATTAAATGCGGCGCACTGCGTGAAAAAATCTATATGTTAGATCGCAAAGGGGTTATCCATACCCGTCGTGACGATATCAACGAATATAAGAAACTGTTTGCCAATAATACCGACCAGCGCACCCTGCAGGACGTGATCAAGGGAGCCGACGTGTTTGTCGGCGTTTCCGGTCCCAATGTTTTATCGGCCAGTGACGTTAAGTTAATGGCGGACAATCCGGTTATTTTTGCCTGCTCTAATCCGGACCCGGAAATTAAACCGGAAATCGCCTTAGCCGCGCGTGACGATGTGATTATTGCTACCGGACGCAGTGATTATCCTAACCAGGTGAATAATGTTCTGTGTTTCCCGTTTATTTTCCGTGGTGCCTTAGATGTACGTGCCACTGAAATTAATGACCAGATGAAGGTCGCAGCCGTGCATGCTATTCGTGACATCGCTAAACTGCCGGTACCGCAGGCGGTATTGCAGGCCAGCGGTGCGAAATCGCTGCAGTTTGGTAAAGACTATATTATCCCTAAACCAATGGATCCGCGCTTATTGAACAAGGTTGCGGGAGCGGTTGCGCGTGCCGCGGTGGAAAGCGGAGTGGCGCAAATAGAGCTGCCGGAAAACTATATGAGCTAGTTAGCATTGTAGGGTCTGTTGACCTTTCGAGTACAAATTTTGTTCAAGCTAAAAGCATTCTGAGCAAGGCGCGAGGAGCGAAGCATAGTTATTCTATGTGAACTTTGAGCAACGCAGCGCAGGATGCTTTTAGATGAACCCGTAGGGCAGCATTTGTTCGCACTTTCTACTTCGTTATCGCCAGCTTATGTAGAGCAACTACACTACGCAGGCTCTGCCTTGTATAAAGCACGAACAAATTGCTGCAAAAATGCA